>CACXFF010000224.1 GCA_902766805.1 uncultured Coriobacteriaceae bacterium
ACGGCCAACGACGGCAAGGGCGGCTACTACTCCGTCAAGCCCGAGGACCAGCAGTCGAACTACGAGGGCACCGTCGAGATCCTCAAGGGCTTCTACGCCTGGGACGAGTCCTCCAAGAAGTTCACCAACATGCCGACCCTCACCTACCTGTACAACACCTCTGAGGCCCACAAGGCCATCGGCGAGTACCTGCAGTCTGCGGTCGCTCAGGTCGGCCTGACCCTGAACCTGGAGAACCAGGAGTGGAACACCTTCCTGAACACCCGTAAGTCCGGCGACTTCTCCATCGCCCGCAACGGCTGGGTCGCGGACTACACCGACCCGATCTGCTTCCTCGACATGTGGACCACTGCCTCCGGCAACAACGACGTCCAGTTCGGCCGCGGCAAGCACGGCGAGCTCAAGATGTATCGCCTCGACCTCTCCGACCTGGGCGACAAGTACAAGGACGTCAAGGTCGAGAACGGCACTTGGGCCGACACCTACGACAAGCTGATCTCCGCCATCAAGAGCGAGACGGACCAGGAGATTCGCTACAAGATGATGCACAGGGCCGAGGACCTGCTCATGGCCACTGGCTGCATCTGCCCGCTGTACTTCTACACCGACCTGTACATGATCTCCAAGAAGGTCAAGGGCTTCTTCAGCATCCCGCTGGGCTACAAGTTCTTCCACTACTCCACGCTCGAGGCCTAATCCTCGCCACACCGAGTCAGGTCAGGGGCCGCTGCTCAGCCAGCGGCCCCTTTTTGCATGGCGCATTCCTCTCTCAGGCAAGCCTGCCATCCTCAACCTGTGCATGGGGGTGGCGGACTTGCCTGAGAGAGGAATGCACCAAAATGTGCCAAGGAGCCAAAAAAGTGCCAAATTACCCCTTGCACCCCATGGGGGGCACTGGTACTATTCTTTTTGCAACGTCGGAGTGGCGGAATTGGCAGACGCGCTAGCTTGAGGTGCTAGTGACCACTACTCGGTCGTGCGGGTTCAAGTCCCGCCTCCGACACCAGCGCAACTTACGGACGCCCCGAAGCATCGGGGCGTTTTTTTGTGCCGAGCGTCAGGCTTCTGCCTTGCCGGCGCATGGGCAGCGGCCAGGAGGTAGCCATGTCAGATCAGCTGAAACACGTCATGAAGGAATACGCGGAGCCGGGCGTGTTGGCGGCCTTGCTCTCGCTCACCTCCGACGCGGTGCTGGGGGTCGATGCCCAAGGACGGGTGAGCTTCGCCAACGAGGAGGCGGAGCGCTTGGCATGGCGCGGCCAGGAGGCCCTCGTGGGCCTGCGCGTCGACCAGCTCTTCTATACGCCGGACCACCAGCCGTACGCGGCCGGAGCCTGGCCCTTCCCCGCAGACGGCTCCACCACGCCGCTCACCCTGCGCCTGGAGCACGGCGGCTACGTGCCGGTGCTCGTCCGTGCCGACCGCGTGCGTGCCGCGGGCGACCTGCGTCTGGTGGTGGTGAGGCCGTCGTCTGAGCATGACGAGCTCTCGCGCGAGCACGACCGGCTGGTGCGCGAGCTGCGCCAGGCCAACCACCGCCTGTCGGGCACGCTACGCATCGTGCTCGACACCCTGGACACCGAGGACCTCGGCACGCTCTTCGACACGGTGCTCGAGGAGCTGCGTGACACCATGGACGCCACTGGCTCGCTGCTCTACATCGCGAGCCAGGACGGCTATCGCCTCCAGGGCGTCACCGAGTCGGTGCGCGGTGCCAACGCGCCGCTGCTGCTGCCCTATGGCTGTGCCTTGGCCACGCTCGTCACGCGCTCGGGCCATGCCCTGCGCCTGCGCGTGGCCCCGCCCTCCAAAGACGACCTGCGGGCGGGTGCGGCCGCAGGACGCGATGTGACGGACGAGGACACCCATATCTCCCATCGGGTCGCCACGAGGCGGCTTCCGCCCTTCACGAGCTTCCTGTGCGTCCCTGTGCTGTTTGGCGACAACATCATCGCGCTCATCCAGATCGGGTGGCACAAGCTGCATCCCACCACGCGCGAGGACGCGCGCCTCATGGACGCCGTTGCCCAGTACCTCTCGGTCCAGCTGATGGCTGCGACCACGGCGCTGCGCATGGAGCGCCAGACCGAGCTCGACCGGCTCGTGGACGCCATGCGTGACGACGTGCTCGCAGCGGGCTTCCCGGTGACAGGCGACCTGTACCAGGTGATGGGGGAGCGGGCGGCGCATGCCTTGGACGCGCGCTGCGTCATCTTGCGCTCGGCTGCGCTGGAGGGCTCCTACCAAGCCGAGCTGCCCGTGAGCGGGGACACCCTGCTCACGCTCGACCTGCCTGACGCCACGTCGTCCGATCCGGTGGTGCTGCCCGTCTCTCCCGACGCCGGCAAGCTGGGGGAGCTCCTGGAGACGCGTGGCGAGCCGTGCATGGGCGCCCTGGTGGACCTGGGCGTGCTCGTAGGGGAGCGTCGCGTGGTGCTGTTCCTGCGGCCCGAGGACCAAGGCGGCTTCGACGAGTTGGAGATGGACTTCCTGCGACACCTGGCCAACGTGGCCGTGGACGCCGCGCGCGACAACCTCACGCGCCGCCGCGACACCGCGATAGCGCAGGCGCTGCAGCTGGGCATGCGCAACGTGCTGCAGGAGGTGCCGGGCATCACCGCGCAGGGCACCTATTCGTCGGCCACCGCCTCGGCCTACGTGGGCGGAGACTTCTACGACCTCGTGCGCCTGCCGGACCGCAAGGCCTGTGTGATCCTGGGGGACGTCTCGGGCAAGGGCGTGGAGGCCGCCTCGGTCTCGTCGGCCGTGCGCACGGCGCTGGAGGCGTACTCCTGGGAGGGTTTGGCGCCCGCGCGCATGGTGGAGCTGCTCAACGACTTCCTGCTGGGCTTCGCGCGGCTCGAGACCTTCGCCACGCTGTTCGTGGGCGTGGTGGACCTCGCGGGCTCGACCCTCACGTACTGCTCGGCCGGCCATCCCCCCGCGCTGCTGCTGCGGGCGCACGCCCCAGAGCTGCGCACGCTCGACGTGCAGAGCGGCGTGGTGGGCGCCTTCAAGGAGATGTCCTACCGCGACGGCTTCGTCTCGCTGGTGCAGGGGGATACCTTGCTGCTCTACACCGATGGCGTGACCGAGGCCCGCGCCCAGGACGGGAGCTTCTTTGGCGAGGAGGGTCTGCGCGATGCCGTGGTGCGCGAGGCGCAGCTGGGCAGCGCGGGGCTGGTGGAGCGCCTCTTGGGCGACATCGACTCTTTCACGGGCAACAGCTTGGAGGACGACGTGGCGATCGTCGCGCTCACCTTCGACGAGCTCGGCTAACAACCCACAGCCCTGGTTGCGCGATGGTACCGCAAAGACCACGTCTCTTTGGTACCACGCGCCCCGGGGCGGCGCTCCGGGGCTCCCACGGACCTCGTCCCCGGCTGCTGGTGGGTCAGGTTGGGCCTCTGAGCTGGGCTTTTGCTGACAGACAAAAAAAGTTTGGATTTGGCCAAAATAGTTCTTGCATCTGAGTGCACGCACGCCTATATTATTACTTGCGACGCGGGCTTAGCGCAGCTGGTAGCGCGCCACCTTGCCAAGGTGGAGGTCGCGGGTTCGAACCCCGTAGCCCGCTCCAATGATTCTTCGAGCCGGTTCACATCGGCTCTTTTCATATACGGCGACGTGGCCAAGTGGTAAGGCAGAGGCCTGCAAAGCCTTTATCTCCAGTTCGAATCTGGACGTCGCCTCCCTGCATGAGAGCAGCCCTGTGTCAGCAGACGCAGGGCTGTCTTCGTTTGGCTGGCGCTGTTCGTCGCACGGGGGAGGTCGCGCGGGGGAGAGGGGGTCGCTGCGCGCAAGGACGTCCTTACGCCACGCCTTCCACGTTCACGAGCTTGATGAGGGTCACCACGGTCCCTGGGCCGGGATCCTTGAGCCGGATGTCCACGGAGTCGGCTAGTAGACGCATGAGCTTGATGCCGCGACCGCGCTCGTCGCAGCACGAGGCCTCGGCCTCCTCATCGGGCTGGTACCCGCAGCCGCAGTCGCTCACCTGCACCACCAGACGGTCGGGATAGGCCGTGACCTGCAGCAGGACTCCCTGGGCGTCGGTGTGGTCGATCGCGTTGCCGAGTGCCTCGCCGGCGGCCAGGGTGAGGTCGAAGGTCTCGTCGGGCGAGAAGGGGGTGTCGGCCATGAGCTGGGTCAGGCGGCGCCGCGCGACGCCCAGCTCGTCACAGCCCACGTGCAGCGTCCGGCTCCAGAGTGGCCTGACGCTCGGGTCCAAGTCGGGGACGGTCTTGTTGGCACCCAGGGCTTTGGTGGGGATGAAATCCACGAGGCGGGCCACCTGCAGGGCGTGAAGCACCTGCGGACCTGCGTTGACGATCGAGAGAAGGCCTCCTGCCGCGCGCAAGCGCCTGCTCTCGACCACCAACGCGCCCATGCCCGCCGTGTCCATGTACTGAGCGTTGGCCATGTTCACGATCACGCGCGAGCAGCCGGCGCGGGCTATCTGCTCTATGGCGAGCTTGAGCCGTGGCGCCGTGGTCACGTCGAGGTCGCCCTCGAGCGGTATCACCGTTATGTCCGTCCGTCCATGCATACGGCTCTTGTACCCAACGCTGCGCGCGATATAAGTTTCGCGTCCATGTCTTTTCGGCCGAGCGGCGCCGAGCTTGTGCATACTCTAGAACACTCATCTGCGACGACGACCCTATGACAAGGAGAAAGCCCATGGCGATGACATTCAAGCGGCGCCTGCCCATTCCCAAAGAGATCCGCGAGGAGATGGCGCTGCCCGCGGACATCGCTGCGCGCAAGCCCGCCTTCGATGCCGAGGTCGAGGCTGCCATCACGGGCAAGAGCGGCAAGAAGCTCGTGATCATTGGCCCCTGCTCGGCCGACCGCGAGGACGCCGTGCTGGAGTACGTCACGCGCTTGGCCAAGCTGCAGGAGTCTGTGAGCGACAAGCTCGTGCTCGTCCCGCGCGTCTACACCAACAAGCCGCGCACCAAAGGCACGGGCTACAAGGGCCTGCTGCACAACCCCGACCCCGAGGGCACCGATGACGTGCTCGAGGGCATCAAGGCCGTCCGCCGCATGCACCTGCGCGTGGTGGAGGCGACGGGCATGTTCACGGCCGACGAGATGCTCTACCCGTCCAACTACCAATTCCTCGTCGACCTGCTGGCGTATGTCGCGGTGGGTGCGCGTTCCACCGAGAATCAGGAGCACCGCTTGGTGGCGGGCGGCGCGAGCGTGCCGGTGGGCATGAAGAATCCCACGGGCGGCTCGCTCAGCGTGATGCTCAACTCCATCTACGCCGCCCAGCAGCCCCAGACCTTCATCTACCGCAACTGGGAGGTCGAGAGCAGCGGCAATCCGCTTGCGCACGCCATCCTGCGTGGTTACATCGGCTCGGACGGGCGCAACCACGCCAACTACCACTACGAGCACCTGGAGCGCCTCGCGCGCGCCTATAGCGCTGAGACCTACCAGAACCCCGCGGTCATCATCGACACGAACCACGACAACTCGGGCAAGCGGCCGCTGCAGCAGGTGCGCATCGTGAACGAGGTGCTGGACACGGTGGCCCGCTCGGGCGAGATTGCGCACCAGTTCCGCGGCTTCATGATCGAGTCGTACCTGGAGGACGGCCGCCAGGAGATCGGGGAGGGCACCTTCGGCAAGTCCATCACCGACCCGTGCCTGGGTTGGGAGAAGACGAGCCACCTGATCTTCACCATGGCTGAGCGCCTCTAGCGTGCTGTGCTGCCGTCGGGCGGACAGGGGAGTGTCTTGCCTGCGGGGGATGGGATTCTCGACCGCGGCAGGCTCTTGACGGAGAGGAAAGGCGTTTCTTACCTCCGAGAGGTGAGGTTCTCGTCCCCAAACCGCCCAGGAGGGGGATGCGGCCGGAGTTTCTTACCTCCGAGAGGTGAGGAACTCGTGTGACGCTACGGCCGACGTAGGCTGCTGGGCACATCGATGCCTCTCGCAGGCCCAAGGAGTATGCCAGGCGGCGCCAAAGGAAGCAGTTCCTTTGGCGCCGCCGTGTGTTGCTCGGGGCTCCGGACTCGGGGTTCGACGCTAGGGCTGCTTGCCGGTCATCGTGGTCGCAGGCGGGTTCACCTGCTCGTAGCGGCTGCCCGTCGCGCACGGCTCGCCGGCCAGGTCGCACACCAGAAGGTCGCTGCGCACGGCGGGGTTGGCCTTGGCAGCCTTGTCGCTCAGCCCCAGGTCCTTCGTGGCGAAGCTCGCGACGATGCCGTCGGCCGTGAGGTAGTAGGTGAGCTTGCCGTTCTTCACGAGGTCGCTCGCGCGCTCGCGCATCGTGCGCTTGTCGCCGAAGAGGTCTTCCATCCAGCGGTTGGTCTGGGCGATCCAGTCGTCCTCATCTGCCGGGGTCTGTGCGGAGCTCGCGGTCGTAGGCTCCAGGCTCTTCAGGAAGAGCTCCAGCGCGTCGACCGCGCAGGCGTTGAGCTCGGAGCGCTTGAGCCCCACGAACTCCCAAGGATCCTGCTCTTCGCCGCTGTCCAGGTCCACCACGCGCGCCTCGACCTTGGTGTCGCCGCCCTTGTTCGTGCTCCAGCTCTCTATGCGCAGGCCCGCCACGCCTCCGGCGAAATAGGTCACCTGGGCGTGGTACAGCGCGTTGCCCGAGCTGCCGAAGAGCCCCGAACTCGCCTTGCCGGTCGCGGCCGCCTCGGCAGCGCGGCGCAGCTCCTCATTGAGCTTGTCCATGTCCTCGTTGTCCTTCGTCGAGGTGAACACGGGGTAGGCGTACCACGAGCTGATGCCGTCGTTGGTCGCGGGCGTGCCGCTGAGCTTGGCCTTGTGCAGGCTGTCCGCCGAAGCGTACTCGTAGCTGTAGGTGGCGGGTAGCAGTGCGGTGCGGTGCGCGATGGTGGCATCCACCAGGCGCTGCACGCCGCCTTCGCCCATGCCCGACGACAGCGCGTAGGCGCGCGCGGACTCGATGGCCTCGTCGGTCATCTGCTCTACGCCCGCGATGCCCAGGGTGAGGCTCGCGCTTCCGTGGCCGTGCCCGTCGTCGAACTCGAACTCGCTCACGTCCAGGCGCGCGGCGATGCCGTCGGTCACGTAGAGCGTGCCGGAAGGCACCAGG
>CACXFF010000225.1 GCA_902766805.1 uncultured Coriobacteriaceae bacterium
GGCCTTCTTGGTTGAGTAACCGCAGATCATCAGCACGATGAGCTCGCGACGCTTCTCGGCGATGAACATGACGTCGAGGTTGAGCAGGACGACGAAGGCCATCACGCACGCGAGCGCGAGGTAGACGAACACCACCTCGAGCGCCAGCTGCAGGAACTCCCCAAAGGCGGCTTCCTGCAGGCTCCTCTCGTCAGTGCAGGCGCGATAGCCCGGCACGTCCTTCACCATGTCGCGTATCTGCTGGACGTCCTTGTCGCCGCTATCCACGAGCAGGCAGCTGGGTTCCACGTCGACGCCGAAGGTCTTCTCGTACAGCTCGCGCTTCATGAGTATCTCGAAGCCTTGCAGGTGGTGCTCGAAGAACCCGGTGACGGGCAGGGAGTGCACGTGCCCCGCCGCGTCCGTGAGCTCCACCTTGTCGCCCACGCGCGCGCCCATGTGCTCGGCGTAAGCTTGGCTCACGATGACGCCGCTTGCGTCGAGGCCGCCGTCCACGACCCTGAGCGTGTGGAAGCTGTCGCGGTATGCCTGCTCGTCCACAGGGACCGTCACGCGGGCCGTGCTTTTGGACGCATCAGGCAGCTCGAGCGTGTACGCGCTGCGCATGACGGGAGTGCTCTTCACGCCTGCGTCCGCCAACGCGTCGCCAACCGCCCGTGCCGTCTCCTCGCCGGGATCCACGTAGACGACGGTGTCGTAGTGGTACAGCTCGTCGTATTGGCAGACCGGGCTCATCGCGACCTGGCGGGCGAGCGTCACCGCCGTCACGACGAGCGCAGTGCAGCCGGCCACGCCGATGATCGTGGAGAGGACGCGCCGCGAGTCGTTGACGCAGTTGTTCACGGTGGTCTGTGCGAGCAAGCTCATGCGCTTCCACAGGCCCCAGGTCTCGTAGAAACGGCGCTTGGCCGTAGGGGGCTCCTCGCCGGCGAGCAGCTCGACCGCGTGGCGCGCGAGCACACTGCGTACCGCGAGCCAAGTGGACGCCATGATGAGTGCCGACTCGAGGATCGCGAGCAGGACGAGGTCGCCCAGCGCGAAATGGAAGCTCGCATCGATGACGAAGTACGAGTTGAGCGTGTGCAGGATCAGCGTCTGCACCGCGAAAAGCGACACCGGCACTGCCAAGAGCACGCCGATGGCGAGCGCGGCGGCGGCGTACAGCACGAAATGGCGCGTGATCTCGGAGCGGGTGACGCCCAGGGCCTTCTTGGTGCCGATCTGCACCGTCTGCTCGTACACGATGCGGCTCATGGCCGAGTAGCACACGAAGACGCCCACCACGAGGAAGAGCGATGCCATGGACCAGCGCAGGCGTCCCATCACGTCGGCGTAGGTCTCGATCAGGTTCACGCTGGCGTTGTGACGCCGCTGCAGGGTGACCCAGGCGGTCTGGGTGAGCTTGTCGACGTCGGCGCGGGCTTGGTCGAGCTCCGAGCGCTTCTCCTCGAGCTGCTTCTCGCCGTCGGCGATCTGGGTGCGCGCGTTGGCGAGCTGGGCCGCCTGCGCGTCGAGCTGCGCGACGAGCGCGCTACGCTGCGGCTCGGGCAGCTGGTCGAGGGTCGCCGCAGCCTCGTCATAGGAGCGCTGCCCTGCGTCGAGGTCGGCACGCGCCTGCGCGAGGGACGACGCGGCCTCGTCGTAAGCCTTCTGCCCTTCGGCGAGGGAGTTCTCGGCTTGGGCGTGCAGCTCGTCGTAGCGCGCTGCCGCGAGCTCCGTGCCCAGGGCAGTTACGCGGTCTTCGAGCTCTTGGGCTCGCGCGCGATAGGTGTCGTCGAAGGTCGAGAGCCCCTCGAGCTCGCGTGACCGCAGCGTGACGTAAGGCTTGGCGCCTTGGAAGTACGCCGGGTCGAACGCGTCCTCCACGAGCCAGCAGACGCCCTTCACGCTCCCGTCTCCCAAAGGGGAGGCCCCGTAGCTCCAGCTCTCGGTCTCCAGGTAAGACGGACTCGTCACCAGGGCCACTATCTCGTAGCTGCTCTGCTTCAAGCCGTTCGACGCGCCGTCCTTCTGCTCAGCGAGGGTGATGCTGTCGCCAATCTTGAGGCCGGCCTTCTCCGCCCAGGTGCGCTCGACGGCGACGTGGGAGGCATCGGTGGGCAGCGTGCCTTCCTGCGAGATGAACGTGTCGATGCCCTTGGGCAGGGTATGGAACTTGAGCACGAACGACTCGTCGCTTTGGGCGAGCTGAGCGTAGGCGACAGAGCCTGCCTCAACCTCGTCCACACCCGTGAGGTCGGCGAGCCGGGCAAGGTCGGCATCGGTGAGTCCGTAGGGGTAGCTGATCTCCAGGTCATGCGCGTGGCCCGTGGCCAAGGCGCCGTCCGCCATGGCGTGCAGCGAGCCAGTCAACCAATGAATCCCCAGGAAGACGCCCACGCCCAAGGTTACGAACATGAAGATGGAGAAAAACGAGACGAGCGTCCCCTTGATGGTGGTGAGCAGGTCGATGCGCTGGGTTGGCTTCATGGGGCATCCCTACCAGACGAGGTCTTTGGCGGCCGCCCGAATGCGGTTGATGGTAACCTCGCTCACGCGCCCGTTGCGGATGCGCACGACGCGGTCGGCCATGCGGCAGATCTCCTCGTTGTGTGTGACCATGACCAACGTGGTGCCCGACTCCAGGATGGTCTCCATCACCTGCAGCACCTCGATGGAGGACGTGTAATCGAGCGCCGCCGTCGGTTCGTCGGCAAAGATGAGGCGCGGGCGCTTCACGATGGCACGGGCGATGGACACGCGCTGCTGCTGGCCACCCGACATCTGCGAGGGGTAGTTCTCCATGCGGTCGGCTAGGCCCACGAGCCCGAGGGCATCGGCTGCCGGCATGGGGTCGTCCACCAGCTCGCCGATGAGGTCAAGGTTCTGGCGCGCGTTGAGGTTGGGCATGAGGTTGTAGCTCTGGAAGATGAAGCCGATGTTGACGCGGCGGTACTCGGTGAGCTCGTCCTGCGACGCGCCCACGATCTGCTTGCCCATGCACTCGACCGAGCCGCTTGTGGGTGCGTCCAGGCCCGCCATGATGTTCATGAGCGTGGACTTGCCACAGCCCGACTCGCCGAGCAGGACAAGGAGCTCGCCCTTGTGGACATCGAGGTTGATGCCCTTGAGGACCTTGGTCACCACGTCGCCGTTCACGTATTCGCGCGTGATGTCCCGGACGCACAGCAGCGGCTCGCCGAAGTCCTTGGGCTCTGCCAGCGCCTCCTTCTCCGTGAGTGCGATGGCGACGAGCATGGAGAACATCTCGATGACGTCCGCCTCTTCTTCCGTGAACACGCCGTCGCGCTTGTTGATGAGCTGCAGGACGCCGAGTTGCTCGGTCATGGACGAGAAGGGGATGGTGATCACGGAGTTGATCTCGACGCCATCTTTGAGGTCGCGCTCGATGTGCTCGTCGCTGCCGGGGACGTAGTCGAGCATGCGGATGGCCTTCTGCGTCTTGAAGACCTGGCCGACGATGCCCTCGCCGACTCTGCGCCGCTCGCTCGTGATGTCGATGGGACCCGTCCAGAAGTAGGGACGCAGGACGCCGTCCTCGGCATACCAAAGGATGGTGACCTCGGCGTCCACCTCCTCCGCAATGGCTCGCATGCCGTTGCGCAGGGCGACGTCGATCGTCTCGGAGTTGGAGATGATGTTCTGGACGCGCGCCATCATCTGATAGGTGCGCAGCAGCGATTGGTCCATGGCCAGACCTTCCTACTCGCAGGCCACCATGCGCACGATGCTGAGCAGGGCGTCGCGATGGGGGCCTTCTGGGAGCACGGACAGCGCATCGGTCGCCTGGTCTGCCAGGCGTTCCAGATAGGTGCGGGCGTATGCGATGCCTCCCGCCTGGGTGACGAGACGCCGTGCCTGCGCCAGGTCCTCCTTGGTCGGATGCGCAAGTGCGGCGAGCTCCCGCAGCTGGTCGCCCGCCGTGGCATCTGCAAACGCGTGAATCGTGGGGATGGTGTAGACGCCCTCCGCGAAGTCCTCGTTGACGGGCTTGCCCGCCTGCTGCTCGTCGTCGGTCCAGTCCTTGAGGTCGTCGCGCACCTGGAACATGATGCCGAGGGTCTCTCCGAAGGTCCGCAGGGCGGCCACGCAGTCGTCGCTCTTCTCCGTGATGAGGGCCGTCAGGCCGCAGCAGCTCTCGAAGAGGCTGGCGGTCTTCCTTTGGGCGACCGCGAGGTAGTCGTCGATGGTCACCGTGTGGTCATGCAGGTGCTCGTACTGCAGCACCTCGCCCGTGCACATGACGCGCACCAGCCGCGCCATCTCCGCGGCGGAGCGGTCGTAGCCCTGCTGCAGGAGGTACCCCTGGGCCGCCATGAGCAGGTAGTCGCTTGAGCACAGGGCCACCGGCACGCCATGGGAGGACTGCACGGACGCCTTGCCGCGCCGTATCGTGGCGCCGTCTATCACGTCGTCGAGTATGAGCGACGCGGTGTGGCCGAGCTCGTACGCGGCGGCCGTCGCCAGAAGCTCGTCGCGATGCGCCTCGTCGTAGTCGCCTGCGACGAGGAACATGAGGATGGGGCGCAGCATCTTGCCGGTGTTGTCCGTGCTTGCCCGGAGGATGTCCGCGAACCGCTCGTGTGCGATGTCTGGCTCGAGCGCGCGTGTCATATGGGCGCGCACCTCTGCCAGGCCGGGCGCAAACGAAGCTGCCA
>CACXFF010000226.1 GCA_902766805.1 uncultured Coriobacteriaceae bacterium
AATAGTTTGCACTCGGCGCGGGTGCGGAGCCAGCCAACTGGTCTTTTGCGGGCAGATGGCCGTCGAGTGCAAAGTAGCTAAAATACATAGTTTGCACTCGGCGGTGCCAGCGCGGAGAAAGCCCAGTTGGCCAGCGGGCGGCGGCCGTCGAGTGCAAACTATTTGCGCGCGGCCACCGGTGTCCCGCGCTTCCTGGGCCAAGCCTGGCGCTGTCCTACCGATCGTCCTGGCTTGTTACTCGGGAGCCTTTGGCTCTGGAGTAACAAGTCTGCGCGGAGGCGCTTGGCTCACAGGTCGAGGGCGGGGATGGCTGCTTCGGAAGCGATGCGGCGCAGGTACTCCTCGTTGTCGAAGAGCTGGCCGTGGGGCGCGGACTGCGCTACGAGCTCGCCGTCGCGCCAGGCAAAGAGCTGGCCGCGCGGCACTTCCTCCCAACCCTCCCAAGAGGGGAGGGGCACGGTGCAGAACTGCACGACTCCCTCTCGTTGGCGCTGGTAGAGCGTGGGCTGGATGGTGTTGGTGTGCACGTAGAGGCAGTCGCCGTCCTGGAAGGCGACGTTGACCTTGTTGCCGGGTGCGAGGCGTGCGAGGGCGTCGGCCAGCAGCGCGAAGCGCTCCTCGAAGCCGAGCGGCGCGTCCGCGCGTCCACACGCGTCGTCGAGCTGGCGGATGAGGTAGAACAGCACGCGCTCGCTGTCGGTGCTTCCGTGCTGGACCGCGCTGAACTCCCGTATGAGTTCGTCGGCCAAGATGGTGCCGTTGTGGGCGAACACCCAGAGGCGCCCGCCGTCCGTCTCGTTCCCGTGGAAGGGATGGCAGTTGTCGTAGGTGACCACTCCGCGCGTGGCGTTGCGGATGTGGGCGATGAGCCATTCGCTGCGGATGGGCTGCTCCAACAGGTAGTTGAGGTAATCCGAACAGTAGGCCGGAAGCGGCTCCTTGTCGAACCATACGCCATCCTCGAGCTGCCAAGCCATTCCCCAGCCGTGGGGGTGCTGCGGGGAGTCTTGGAAAAACTCGCGCAGGTAGGGGTTACACGACAGCTTGTGCCGTGAGCTGATCGCCAGAATCTCACACATGGGAGGCCCTCCTTTGGCCGCCCTAAGCATAACAAAAGGTGGGCAGCCCGCTAGCTGACTGCCCACCCCGAGTCTCTTATGAAACCTCTGTCCCATCACGGGACCTTCTCTTGTGAGTCCTTTGGACTCCCCTCCTAAGCTCGGCCGCTATTCATCTGACTGTGCGACGCATTGCTAGGGTCGTGCTCTCTTGCTCTCGTGCTCAGCGCCTCATCGGGTGGCGCTCTTCGGTTCCCCTGCTGGGGATGTGCTCCTGCGTGGTGAACCGGTCCGTCCGTTTGTGCTCTATGGCAAGTGCGGTGTCGGTACCGCTATACGAGACCTGGCTTTTGGTCTACTGGGAAGAAACGGGACTCGCGATGCCCACCACGGGCCGCTGTGATATCGACTCGCTGTACATTGGCATCACCTCCCGTTCCGGCCATCGCTCTTTGCGTGGCATCCTGTGTTGGTCTGTATGTACCCCTCATCCGTCCGCATACACACGCTCCTGATGGTTCCACCATGAACGGTCCATTTTCTAGGGTGAACGGTCTTTTGCACTGCTACTATGTACTCCGTATCTTTGGATTGCTCTGACCATTCGCTTGACGGAATAGGGATGTCGATATGTCAGTAGACCACCGATCGGACGCGAGCGCGCGTCCCAACAGGTCCTCAGCCCGCGGCCGAAGCACTGCCGCCTTTGGAGCCGATGCCTCGGAGGAGGCGTTTGCCGTCGATGACCGAGAGGACACCGGCCGCCTCCCGCGCTCCGATCGCGAGGACACTGGACGTCTGCCTCGTGCCCGCGTCCAGCAGGCGCAGGGGCAGGCCAAGCCGTCGCGTCGCGTTGACAGCCTGGACGGTCTGCGCGCGATCGCGATCATCTCGGTGCTCATCTACCACCTGCACCTGCCCTTCTTGCCGAGCGGGCACTTGGGCGTGGTGATGTTCCTCGTCCTGTCGGGTTACCTGGTCACCAGCTCCCTGCTGCGCTCTTATGGGCGGGATCATCAGGTGAGCCGCGTGAAGTTCCTCGTGCGACGCTTCCAGCGCATCTGGCCGAGCGTGCTGTTCATGGTGGCGGGCGTGGCGGCCATCACCACGGGCTTCAACCACATCCTGCTCACCAAGCTGCGGCCGGACGTGATCCCGAGCCTCACCTTCTCGCTCAACTGGGCGTATATCTTCCGTGACGTGTCGTACTTCGACAACCTGGGTGCCACGAGCCCGGTGCTGCACCTGTGGTACGTGGCCCTGTCCGAGCAGTTCGTGCTCATCTGGGCCATCATCGCGCCGTGGCTGTTCGAACGAGGCCGTCGTTTCGCCGGTGGCGTTACCCTGCTGCTCGCGGCCGTGTCCGCCGTGCTCATGGCCGTGCTCTACGTGCCGGGCGCCGACCCGAGCCGCGTGTACTATGGCCTGGATACCCGCGCCTTCAGCCTGCTGCTCGGTGCGCTCATGGCCATCCTGTGGCCGTCTTGGCGCCGGCTGCCCCTGTCGTTGCGTCGCAGCGACAGCGCGAACGGCTGGGCCACCTTCTTTGGCGTGCTGGGCCTGCTGTCCCTGGCCGCCCTTGTGGCGGGCATGGTGCTGCTCCCCGCCGACTCCGACCTGCTCTACCGCGGCGGCATGGTGCTCGCCAGTGTGCTCACGATGCTGGTCATCGGCGGCTGCCTCACCTGCCGCGGGCCGCTGAACGCCCTGTTGGCCTGCGCTCCGTTGCGCGTTATCGGCGAGCGCAGCTACGCGCTGTACCTGTGGCACTATCCCATCTTCTGCATGCTGGATGCCGGCCTGGCCAAGGTCGAATGGTGGGTTAAGCCGCTGGCGCTGCTGCTTTCCGTGGGCGCCGCCGAGCTGAGCTACCGCCTGGTGGAGCAGCCGTTCAGCCCGGCCAAGGGCGCGCAGGACGGCTCTGGCTCGCGCCGTGCGCTCCAGGTGATCGCCGGCCTCATCTGCGCCGGCGCCTTGGGCTATGGCGTGTGGGGCCTCATCAACGTGCCCGACGAGTTCTTGGTGCCCGAGGACGCCATCGTTTCCACCGGCGTGGGTGCCGACGAGGCGATGCAGGTGGAGAAGCCGCAATTCACGCCTGCTCCCGATTCTCCGACGACCGGTGCTCCGACGACCTCCATGCCCGAGACGCCCGCGACCACGCCGGCCTCGACGCAGCCCATCCCGGAGATCATCGCCACCATCACGGCGCCCGACAGCGAGCTGGCGGCCGGCCACTACGACCCCGTGCTCATCGGCGACTCCGTGCCCGGCGACGCCTACCTGGACACGCTCTTCCCGAACGCCCTCATCGATACCTACGTGGGCCGCATGCCCGCCCAGGCGCTCAGCGTCCTGCAGGACTACATCGCCCAAGGCGTGGTCGGCGAGACCGTGATTCTGGACGCCTTCAGCAACACGACCCCCATGATCGAGACGCTGGAGTCCATGGTCGAGGCCTGTGGCCCCGAGCGCACGATCTACCTTGTGGGCGTGGTCGAGCCCGAGGGCTTCCAGGACGAGGCCAACGCCAACCTCATGCAGATAGCCGACAAGTACGACAACGTGGAGTTCATCGACTGGCTCGCCATCTGCGCTGGCCACGAGGGTGACTACCTCTACGGCGACAAGACGCACCTCACGCCCACGGGCATCCCCGTGTACCGCCAGATGCTCGCACACGCGGTGGCCGAGCACATGCAGAGCAAGGGCGCGGTGGTCACGGCGTACGAGGGCACCGAGGCGCCTATCGCCTAGCGCGAGGGGACTGTCATGACGCTTGCCGAAGCCATCGAACACGCCAACGCCTTTGTCCTGCCGGGCTTCATGGTGGATGACGTGGCGCTCACCGAGGAGCGCCGGCGCAACGAAGAGGCCATCAAGCTCCTGGCCGACGCCTGGTGGCAGGCGCCGGCGGGGGCCGAGCCCTTCAGCTTCGGCCTGGTGCGCTCGTTGGCCGACCGCAACCGCGTGACCTGCGACAGCTATGGCGTGGACCGCCTGCGCGACGAGAACGGCGTGAACCTCGCGCGCTCCCTCTCTCCGCAAGACCTCATCGCTGGCGTCGCCTGTCTGCAGGGCAGGAGCTACGACGACGTGGCCAAGACGGCCGGTGCCGATGCGCGCGACCTCGCCTTGGCCTATACCGAAGCGCCGCCCGCGCGTGTGGTCATGGGCTTCGACATCGAGACCACCTCACGCGATCCAGACCGCGGCTACATCATCAACGCGGGCATGGCGTTCATGGACCTCGCCCCGGGCAACGACCCGCACGACGGCCATGCGGTGTACTTTGGGATCCCCAGCCAATACGAGGCAGGCGTGCCGCTGTCCGACATCCACCAGATAACGTGGGCCGACCTGGCTGGCAAGAAGCCCTTCCGCGAGGACCACAAGGCCCAAGAGGCGCTGTTGGCAGCCTTCAGGCACTATCCGCTCATGGCGCACAACGCGGCGTTCGAGGACTCGTGGCTGCAGCTGCACCTGGACGGCTATGCCGAGGCCCGCAAGCTCGGCGAAATCGCGCTCGTGGACTCGCGGGACATCTGCCGGCGCATCGATGCCGACGGTCGCGCCCTGCCTCGCGACGCGCGACCCAACACGCTGGAGAACTGGGCGCGCCGCCGTGGCACGCTCAAGCCGGGCGAGTCCGAGCGCCACTTGGGCCTCGACGACGTGGGCCTCATGCTCTGGACGGTCCAGGCCGAATTCGAGCTTCGCAACGTCTACGCGACAGGGGAGTAGCGCCCCTTCCCACCCTTGGTACCAAAAAGACGTGGTCTTTTTGGTACCAAGGGTGGGAAGGTAAGCATCCCGCGACAGCCAGGCGGCTGCGTCGGGCGGACTGGCCGGGCACCACCTACAAATAGTTTGCACTCGATGGGCTCCGCCCGCCGGCCAACTGGGCTTTCTCCGCGCTGGCGCCGCCGAGTGCAAACTGTGTATTTTAGCTACTTTGCACTCGACGGCCGTCCGCCCGCAAAAGCCCAGTTGGCCGCCTCCGCACCCGCGCCGAGTGCAAACTATTTCCACCGCCAAGGACTGCGGGGGGGCGCCGGAAGCAGCGCCGTTGGCGCGGGAACAGCGTTTGTTACCGCAGAGCCAAAGGCTTCCAGGTAACAAAGGGACTGCCGCAGGCAGACAAGCAGTTCCACGGCGACGATGAACCAGGTGGCGAGGGGTGCCGGGGGCCGGAAGGGGCATATCCCGCAGGCGCAAGAAGACTCCCTGTCTGTTTGGCGTGGCCAAACAGACAGGCCCGCGGCGGCAAGCGCGCGTGAGCGCGCGAGACCGCGACGCCCTCCGACCTCCCCAGCGCGCCGAGGACATGCCCCGTGGCTCACGGCACCCCGTCCCCGCGACAGCGACGAGGCCGCCGGGTACTCCTCCCCCCGACCTCGCGTTGGCACCAAAAAGACCACGTCTTTTGGTACCGAAGGCCACAGGAAGCACGTCCCGCAGGCGCGGGCGGCGAGGGCCCCGGGGCCGTCGCTGGCCCACGGCACCCCGTCCCCGCGCAGGCGACGTGGCCCATGCTGGACGGCGTTTGTTACCGTGGAGCCGAAGGCTTCCGGGTAACACGCGCTCCTACGCTGGGAGGATGTTACTTCTCCTGCTGCCTCTGTTCCTCCTGCTGCTCCGAGAACAGCTTGGCAAGCGTGCGCATGACCTTGTCCACGTCGAGGGGCTTGGCGAAGTGGCCGTTCATGCCGGCTGCTTCGGCCGCGGTGACGTCTTCGGTGAACGCGTTGGCCGTCACGGCGAAGATGGGGACGTTGGCGCGCTTGGGGTCGGGCAGGGCGCGGATGGTGCGTGCTTCCTCGTAGCCGTCCATCACGGGCATCTGCACGTCGGTGAGAACCGCGTCGTAGTGGCCTGGTTCGGCCTGCTTGACCATGTTGACGGCCTCCAGGCCATTGGTCGCGCACTCCAGCTCGAAGCCCGCCTCCTGGAGGATGAGCTGTGCGATCTCGAGGTTGATCGCGTTGTCTTCCACGAGCAGGATGCGCTTGCCGCTGAAATCGGCCCGCGCGGCTGCCAGGGCTTCCTGCTGCTCGTCGGTCTCACGCAGGCTCTCGTCGGCCAGTGCGAGCGACAGGGTGATGATGAACTCGGTGCCCTCGCCTGGGGCCGTGATGATCTGGATCGTGCCGCCCATGAGGTCGACGATGGCTTTGGTGATGGCCATGCCCAAGCCGGTGCCCTCGATGCCGCTCACCGTGCTCGTGCGCTCGCGTTCGAATGCCTCGAAGATGCGCTCGGCGAACTCCTGCGTCATGCCAATGCCGGTATCGCGCACGTGCAGCTCGTAGCTCGCCTGGCCGTCCTGTGCCTCGCCGGTTTCCAGCAGGTTCACCGATACCGATCCGCCTTCGGGTGTGAACTTGTAGGCGTTGGAGAGCAGGTTGAGCAGCACGCGGTTCAGGCGGTTCTTGTCGCAGAGCACCCAATCATCGTGTACCTGCGAGGCGTCCACGGTGAACGTGATGCGCTTGCCCTCCATCTGCGTGGTGAACATGTCGTGCGCCTCGTCCAGGGCCTGCGTGATGTCCATGGGCTCGGGGTCGAGGTCGATCTTGCCGCTTTCGATGCGGCTCATCTCGAGCACGTCGTTGATGAGGGCCAACAGGTGCTTGCTGGAGCCGTCGAT
>CACXFF010000227.1 GCA_902766805.1 uncultured Coriobacteriaceae bacterium
CGATTGCGTTGGCCACGCCGCCCACCACAATGTCATAGGAGCTTCGGTCCCGTTCTTGCCTGCAGTAAGACGCGAAGTCGAGCCACTCCCGAACAGCCCCGAATGAAAGCATGCGGGCCCTTCGGCTGGACCGAGCAGTACGCCGTTTCCCCAGATGCTACCATGGTGCAACGGATGTCCATAACGCCTGGCTGGCAGAGGGAAGGAGCGAGAAGTGATACTCGTCGCGCGCAGGGGGCCTCGGGCGAGGCATTCCGAGGACCCGATTTGCTTGCGTATGGGAACGGGCCTTTTTGCTGCGCTTCTCGTCGCGCTGTGCATGGCGTTGCTTGCCCCTTCGGTTGCCAAAGCCACTGGAGAGGCTCCGGGCATCGAGGCGGTGGAGGCGAACGCAGGTGAGCCGGCTTCGGACTCCTTGGCCGAGTCGGAGGAGGGGAGCTCAGCCGATCCAGAGGGTGGCGCCCCAAGGTCGCTTGCGGACGCGCCCGAGGAAGAACGGGCCGTGTCCCCACAGGACGATGCCCCCGCCGCGCGGATGGTCTTTGCGGATGGCATGGCGCAGCCGGTCTTCAGGTACTCCAACGCGCGGGCCGAGGGCTACGTCAACGCAGACAGCGAGCTCTGGCGCTTTTGCGTGTACGTGGAGAGCGACTACGACACCGACCTCGATGGCAAATGCGACCTGATGAAGGTGTACGTTCAGGTGCCCCGCGCCGCGGTCGAGAGCGGCGAGGGCGGTTGGAAGGCGCCCGTGCTGTACGAGGCGCGTCCCTACAACGGCGGCATGGTTACGGACCTGCATGGCGTGCTGGGCTATGATTCTCCGATGCTCGCCGACGAGGCGCTGGCGACGACGCCGGCCAAACGAGTGGCGACGTCCTCCATGACCACGGCCCAACTCGCCCTCGACACGGCGCGGTCCAATCCGGAAGCGTGGAACTACTCGATTCCCCAGGCGGACTCAGGCCTGCCGGAGAACTTCACGTTCTACGACTACTTCCTCGTGCGCGGCTATGCCATCGTCCAGACGGCGGGTCCGGGCTCGTTTGGCTCGGAAGGCCTCGTCTGCACGGGAACCAAGATGGAACGCGCCGCGTTTGCCGCCGTCATTGAGTGGATCTGTGGCAAGCGGGCGGCCTATGCCGACAAAGAGGGCACGATTTCGGTGTCGGCCTCCGATTGGGCGAGCGGCAACGTGGGCATGATCGGCCACTCGTATTCTGGCTCTGCCGCCTTTGAGGTGGCCACGACGGGCGTGGACGGGCTCAAGACCATCATTCCCGAAGCTGGCGCGGCGAGTTGGTACGGCTATGTGAACTCGCAGGGAATCTGCATCGAGAGGACGAAGAACTACGACTATCTGAACTTCATTGCCTCGACGTGCACGAGCCGCTTGGTCATCAACGAGGGGCAGGACCCAGCCTTTGAGAGCGCACTGGGACACTTCAAGCAATACCGCTCTTACGTGCGTGACCAGCAGGTGCAGCTCAAGGGAGACTTCGGTCCGTTCTGGAAGGCGCGCGAATGGAGCACCGAAGGGGCCGGCATCAATGCATCCGCGCTCATCGTGGCGGGCCTCAACGACGACAACGTCACCATGAGGCAGGCCGACTACCTGCGTGACGCAGTCCTGGCGTCCGGCCAGAACGCGAAGGTGATCCTGCACCAAGGCAACCATGGCCTTCCGTTCGACCGGGATGACGCCGTCGACCTCGGCATGGGCAGGCATAGCTATGCCGAATGGGTGAACCTGTGGCTCGCGCACGAGCTCTGCGGGGTGAGCAACGACGTTGACACGATGCCGGGCTTCCTCGTCCAAAGCAACGTGGACGGTTCGTTTTACGGAAGCGAGGTGTGGAACAGCGGATCCGTCGTCACCGTGCGCCCGCAGGGCGACGGAGAGGTGACGGTGAGCGCCAAAGGTGCCAGCTACGACAACGAAAGCCTGCTGCAGCGGACCTTCACGGGCACGCAGAGCGAGAACGCGGCGCTCTGGACCTTGGACGCTTCCGAGCAGTTCACCATTGCGGGCAAGATCCCCGTGCACGTGCGCGCGAAGGTCGACAACGTGGGGGAGGGCGACAAGATGATGTGCGCGGTGCTCGTCGATGCTGCCGACGCGCCGTTTGCCACATACGCCATGGGCGCGACGCCCGTGGCAGAAACCGTGCGCGAGCGAGACGAGTCGAAGGGGCCAGCCGACGCATACAGCACCGTGCGCTGGAAGCAGGCTGAGGCGAGCAGGAAGATCGTCTCTTTCGGCAGGATGGACCTGCGCAATCCCGAGGCGGGCTACGATCCTGCGTCCGCGACCGAGCGCGACAAGCCGATCGAGGCCAATGCCTACTACGACTACACCATCTGGCTCGAGCCGACGTACTACACCGTGCAGGCGGGACACCGTTTGGAGCTCTACATCGTGCCCTTCTGCGGGTTCCTGGGCGAGTCGGCCGTTTCGGGGGAGGACGGCATGCCGCTGTCCGCCCAGGCGGACGAGGGTAGCGCCATGAATCTCAAACAGGACTACGTCATCACGATTCAGAACGACAAGAGCAGCGCGAGCGTACCGACAACCAATGAGGGCACTGGCCCTGTTCCCGAGCCAGGCCCCGTCACCGACGCGGACCCTGGCTCTGATTCTGGTGTCGATTCCGGAGCTGGCCCTGCCCGCTCTTCCGATTCCGCCACTGCGGCCACGTCGGCGTCTGCAAGCCAACGGGCCACGGCAGCCGGCCGCACGCCTAGCACGGCAGATGACTCGCCCGTGTACGCGCCGGCCGTGCTCGCGCTTGCCTCAGCCGTGGTGGCTTGCGTCGCGGCGCTTGTTCGCGCGCGCTGGCGCTAGAGTGAGGGCGGGCGCCGTTTCTTGGTGGCGTATACAATGTGGGACAATGCCGTTATTGGGTGACGGGCGATGCGCCCGCCAAGAGGAATGGGGCCACCATGGAACACGCAAAGACGCAAGCGGCCTATGGAATGCATGGGCTCATGGCCGCTTTTGCCCTAGCTTGCATACTCATGCTTGCTGGGTGCGCCCAGGCGCCGGCGGATTCTACTCGCGCGGATGCAGGGTCGGCCGCCGTTGGGCAAGCTGCTGCATGGCAGCCGTCGAAAGGGGAGCTCGTGCGGCTCGACGAGGACGGCTACCTGTACTATCTCGACTACGCAAAGGACTACTATTCCGACGAGGTCTTGCGGGCGCTCGAGGACTCCGGTGCAACCAAGCCCGCTTGCTCGGCGTTCTTCACGCACACGTTGGATGGTGGACCGCTCACCTGCCGCAACTACGACAAGCTGCATACGGTGTCGGCCGAGGACCCAACGCCTACGGGGCTCAACGTGGTCCTGCATTGCGCGCTGCCCGGAAAATACGAATCCATAGCCATGGGGGACGCCATCTATTGCCAAAAGGACAACCCGCTGCTTACGCGCGGGGGCCCCGACATGGAGGGCTTTAGCGTGGACATATTGAACACCCTCCCTTACCAGTGCATGGACG
>CACXFF010000228.1 GCA_902766805.1 uncultured Coriobacteriaceae bacterium
GACGTTTCGCTGGAGCACGACCGCCACCTCGTTGCGGAGGGTGTCAAGGTCGTACTCGCGCACGTCTCGGCCGCCAACGCGCACGGTGCCCTTGGTTGCGTCGTAGAGACGGCAGATGAGCTGAACGAGCGTCGACTTCGAGGAGCCCGTGCCGCCGATGACGCCGATGACCTCGCCACTCTTGATGTGCAGGTCGATGTCACGCAGGGCGTAACGGTCGGAATCTGCATGGTAGGCGAAGCTCACGTCGTCGAAGTCCACCGAGCCGTCGGCGACCTCCATGACGGGGTTCTCGGGATTGGCCAGGTCCGACTCCTCAAGCAGGACCTCGCAGATGCGGCGCGCGGACTCCTCGCTCATCGTGATCATGACGAAGATCATCGAAAGCATGTTGAGGCTTATGAGCATGGAGAAGCCGTAGGTGATGAGCGCCGACATCTGGCCGACGTTCATGAACTCGCCCGCCGAGCTGACGATCGCGCGCGAGCCGAAGTACACGACGAACGCATAGATGACGTCCACAGCGAAGGTCATGAGCGGCTGGTTCCAGGCCAGGATGCGCTCGACGCCCCAGAAGTCCTGGAACAGGTCGCCCGAGGCCCGGTTGAACTTCTCCTTCTCGTAGTCCTCGCGCACGTAGCTCTTGACCACGCGGATGCCAGTGACGTTCTCCTCCACGCTCTCGTTCAGGCGGTCGTACTTCTTGAACAGGCGACGGAAGATGGGCATGACGATGCGGGCGATGCCGATGAGCGCGAAGCCCAGCAGGAAGCCCACGACCACGTAAACGATGGCCATGGGGCCGCCGGTGATGAAGGCCATCGTGGCGGCGAAGACGATCATCATCGGGCTACGCACGGCGCTGCGGATGATCTGCATGTAGGCCATCTGGACGTTCTGCGTGTCGGTGGTGAGGCGCGTGACCAGCGAGTTCGTCGAGAAGCGGTCGATGTTGGAGAAGCTGAAGCGCTGGATGTTCTCGAACATGTCGTGGCGCAGGTTGCGCGCGAAGCCCGTCGACGCCACCGAGCACGCGACGCCTGCGATGGTGCCGCAGGCGAGGCTCACGAGCGCGAGCAGGGTGAGGATGAGGCCGTAGCGCCCAATCTCGCCCATGTCGGCACCCGTGTTGAGCTCGTTGATAAGCTGGGCCGTGATGAACGGGATCGCGCACTCGATGATCACCTCGCCCGCGACGAAGATGGGCGCGATGATGGAGTTCTTCTTGTTCTCGCGAATGGACTTACCCAGCGTGCTGAAGATCTGGCGCAGGCTCAAGTCCTTCGCGGCCGTAGATTCGGCCATGCTACTCCCCCTTCCTTTCCGTGCTGGAGGTCCCGCCCAAGGGCTCCAGGTCGTTCCAGTGATCTATGAGACGGTCGAGCGTCTCGAGCAGGGCAGCGCGCTCTTCCAAGCTGAGGCAGGAGAGCGCGTTGCGCTCGAACTCCTGCGACTCGCGCTGGTACTCCTGCGCGCGCTCTGTTCCTGCCGGCGTGAGCACCACCACGAGCTTGCGGGCATCCTCCTCGGAACGCCTGCGCTCCACGAAGCCCTCGGACTCGAGCTTGGCCAAGACCTCTGACAGGCTGCCCGACTTGATGTCGAACGACTCCTGCAGCGTACGCTGGTCCATAGAGCCCCCGTGCTTGGCCAGGCGCGTGAGGATGCGCCTCTTGCCCGAGCGGCCGCCCATGTTGCAGTGCATGTAGTGGCCAAAGAAGCCCAGGTCCCAGATGAGCCTGTGCTCGGTGGTCCAATCCGCCGGCGGGGTCCAAGGCTGATCTTTCGATGCGTCCATGGCACCCCTCCTTCCATAAATACCGATACAGCATAGGTCGGACAAAAATTAAAAGCAAGGTACCGTGGGAAAAAATCACGGTACCTTGCGATTTTTTTGGCGGCTTTTGCACGGGCTCATGGCCCTGCCCCATCGCCACGCCCACGCGCATCCAGAGACGTCACGTCCTGGAATAAGAACCGTTAGAGGCTCTGAAGGAAACGATGGAGCGCAGCGCGGCCGGTGTCGTCCCACTTGAAGACGCCCGCATCCTCCAACACGCCACCAAAGACGCGACCTATCTCGTCGCGCGTGAGGGTACCCGCATCGAGCTCGGCCTCGAGGCGGGGCGGCAGGATGGCCAAGCCCATGACCTCGATGAGGCCGATGTTTTCCTTCTTCACGTGCCACTTGTCGGCATGCGGGTGGAAGACGCCCAGCGGGTGCTCCTCACTCGTGATGTTGCAGCGCAGCGCCAGGTCCAGCACATAGGCATCATCCTCGCGCCGGCAGATGGGGGTGATGGTGTTGTGCGGTGTACCGTCGCTGCTCACGGCCACGATGCCCACGCTCTCGTCGGTCCAAGCACGCCAGGCATCCAGCACGTAGACGGCCGCCTCCTCGAGGAGGGCGCGGTTGTCACAGCGCAGACGTAGGACGGAGAGCGGCCACTTGACCACGGCGCAACTCACGCTGGGGAAGGCGGCTATCACGAATTGCTCAGACGCAGGCGCCACGTCCATGGGGAAGGTGTGGCGGCCGCCCTGGAAGTGGTCGTGCGACAGGATGGAGCCGCCCACGATGGGAAGGTCGGCGTTGGATCCCACGAAATAGTGCGGGAACAGGTCCACGAAGTCCAGCAGGTTGTGGAAGGCCGAGCGGTCAACGTGCATGGGCCGGTGCTCGGCGCTCATGGCAATGCAGTGCTGGTAGAAGTACGCGTAGGGACTGAACTGGAAGCCCCAGCGCTCACCGCCGAGCTTGCAGGGAATGATGCGCAGGTTCTGGCGGGCGGGATGCGTCCCGAAGGAGTTGGCCGCAGGACGGCCGGAGTAGCCCTCGTTGCTCACGCAGAGTTGGCAGCTGGGATAGGCCTCTCCCACTGGTGCGGCGCCTGCGGCAGCGATGTCGCGCGGGTCCTTCTCGGGCTTGGACTTGTTGATGGTGATCTGCAGATCGCCCCACTGCGTGGGGGTGGTCCACTCCAGGTTGCGGGCTATGGCGGAACGGCGTACGTAGTTCACGTCACAGCACAGGGCGTAGAACCAATCGGTTGCGGACTGCGCACCCTCCATCACGTGCAGGGCATTGAAATGCGAGGCCACCACCGAAGGCGCGGGCATGAGCGCGCCCGCGACGCGCATCGCCGCACGGTCGCGGCCCGTAGCGCTGTCCTCCACTTGGCCGGCCTCAACCGCAAGCTCCGCCAAGGAGTCAAGGGCTGAGTCTAGCGTGAACGCATCTGGCGCGACCGGTGCGTAGGCCGGCCCGAACGCGCCGACCGCCTCGAGCACGCGGTTGTAGGCCCACGTGACGTCGAGCGCCTCCACCACGTGATGCTCCAACGCGTGGTCCACGAGCCACGACGCGGCACGGATATCTGCGAGAGCCATAGGGATCATTCCTTTCGTCGGGCGGAGCGCCTACGACAGGCGCCAAGCACGCACCCCGTAGGTGTCAATCTGATAGATGCCGCAGGCGCCCTCGCCAAAGAGGGCATCCATGCAGGCCGAGAATTCCTCCGCACGCTCCGCGGGAAGGAACACCTGGATGGTGCCGCCGAATCCGCCGCCATGGATGCGCACCGCCGCGGACGATCCCGCAAGCTCCTCGGCCAGGGCCAAGGCCAGCATCGCAGGCTGCTCGGGGGCGCCTGCGACCGAGACGTTCTGCAGGTACATGGCCGAGCTGGCGCCACCGGCGCGCGTGAGCGCCAGGAAGCGGTCCATGTCGCCTGC
>CACXFF010000229.1 GCA_902766805.1 uncultured Coriobacteriaceae bacterium
ACCTACAACCAGCCGCAGGACCGCGTGACCGACCACCGCATCGGCTTCAACGGCACCTACAACGGCGTGCTGCTGGGCGACACGCTGCCCAGTGTGATCGACGCCTTGGCCGCGGCCGACCGTGCCGAGCGCCTCGCGCAGGCGGTGTAAGGCCAGGCCTTCTACCAGCGCTTGGTTGCTCGCAGGGCAATGAGCCGCAGGTAGATCGGCGCCTCCGCGCGAGCCGAAATGGCCCAAGGGGCGCGGGGCGACAGAAGGATTTGAGCGGGGCGCTCCGCACGGGGCGCCCCTTTTGTAGCGCCGGGGGCCGCCCTCGGCCAAAAAAAGGGGGCTTCCATGGCAGAAGACGTCTGGACCATCCGCCGCATGCTCACGTGGTGCGAGGGGTTCTTGGGCCGCCACGGCGACGAACACCCGCGCCAGAGCGCCCAATGGCTGCTCTGCGACGTGACCGGCTTGGACCGCATGCACCTGTACCTGGATATGGACCGGCCCCTGGATGCCGACGATCTGGATCGCATGCGCGACCTGGTCAAGCGCCGGGCCGCGGGCGAGCCGCTGCAGTACCTCACGGGCGAGATGGCGTTCCGGCACTTGATACTGCGCTGTGGCAAGGACGTGCTCATCCCGCGTCCCGAGACTGAGATGCTGGTGGAGTACGCGCTCGAGGCGCTCGACGCAGGTCGGGGAACGCGCTCGCGGGTGCTCGAGGTAGGCACGGGCACCGGCTGCATCGCGCTGTCGTTGGCCCACGAACGGCCGGGCGTGCGTGTGGTGGCCACCGACCTCTCGCCGGCAGCCCTCGAGCTGGCCGAACGCAACCGTGCGGCCTACCGCGTGCGCCGCGTGCAGCTGCTGCAGTGCGACCTGGCGAACGGCGTGGACGAGCGGCTGTGGGGGAGCTTCGACCTGCTCATCTCCAACCCGCCCTACATCCCCACGCGGGTGCTGGACGAGGAAGTGCCGAGCGAGGTGCGTGACCACGAGCCTCGCCTCGCGCTAGACGGCGGTGCGGACGGACTGGACGTGTTCCGGCGCCTGCTCGCGGATGCGCCGCAGCTTTTGGCGCCGGGTGGTACCTTGGCGGTGGAGCTCTACGAGGGGCACCTGGACCAAGCGGCCGAGCTCGTGCGCGCGCAGGGCGGCTGGGCACAGGTGGAGGTGCTGCCCGACCTCACGGGACGTCCGCGCGTGCTGCGGGCGCGGCGCGACGGCGTGCTGCCCGAGCCCGAGCCGTGGCCGGGGACGGTGCTCGCCTGCGACCAAGCACATCCGAGTGAGGAGGTGCTCGACCGTGCGGCGGCTGTGCTCGAGGGTCGCGGCACGCTGGTGATGCCGACCGATTCGGTCTACGGCATCGGCGCGTTGGCCTGCCCGCGCAACGAGGGGCACGAGCGGATCTTTGCCATCAAGCGGCGTGATCGGACCCAAACGCTGCCTTGGCTCGTGGCCGATGTGGAGGACCTGGACCGCTACGGGCGTGCGGTGCCCGTGTGGGCACGCCGTCTAGCTGCGGCGCATTGGCCGGGCGCGCTCACGTTGGTCGTGTGGGCGGGAGAGGCGGTGCCGCCGGAGTACCAGGCGGCCAACGGCACCATCGCCCTGCGCGTTCCCGACAGCGAGCTCGTGCGCGCGTTGGCACGTCGGGTGGGCGCCTTGGCCGTGACGTCGGCCAACCTGCACGGCGAGCCGTCGCCTGCCTCGGCCGCCGAGCTGGCTTGGGAAGTCGTGGACGGTGCCGACCTCACGCTCGATGCCGGTCCCGCGCCGGTGGGCGTGGCGAGCACCATCGTGGACTGCACCGGCGACGAGCCGCGCGTCCTGCGCCAAGGCGCCATCCAGCTCTAGCCCCCTTGCTGGCCGTTTGGTACCAAAAAGACGTGGTCCTTTTGGTACCAAACGCCGGCCGTGCCTAGTGGCTGCTATACTAGCAAGCTAGCAGGCGATGCTAGGAGGTTGGCATGCCAACAACGCAGCTGAACGTTCGGGTGGACCGCGAGCTCAAGCGCCTGGGGGACAGCGCGCTCGTGCGTTTGGGCGTGAGCGCGAGCGATGTGGTGCGAGCACTTTGGGAGTACCTCGCCCAAGCGCAGGAGTTGCCCCCGTTCATGAACGCGACGGTTCCCACAGGAGTGTCCGAAGCCACTGCCGAGGCGGAAGCCAAGCCCGCACAGACGCCAGATGGCGCTGGCATGGCGCTGAGCTTGGCGCGGGACAGAGGGCTCGCCACGCCTGACGCGCCTGACATCCAAGGGCTGAGCTACCAGGAGCTTCGCGACTTCGCCTTCGAGGAGCTGGTGGAGGAGGGCCGCGTCCGTGCATAGGATCATGTTGGACACCAACGTCCTGGTGGACTACTACCTCGGTCGCGAGCCTGGCTGCAGCGCGTGCAAACGGATTATCGAGTTCGCGCGCGACCGGCACGTCCTCTACGCTTCCGCGGGATCGTTGAAAGACCTGTATTACCTGATAGGCGCCACGCTCAAACGCGCCCAACGCCTGGAGGCCGGCGCGCTTACACCAGATGCCGCTCGGGCGTGCGCCGACATCGCATGGAGTTGCGTGCGCCATGCGCTCGACATCGTATTGGTGGCCAATGTGGGGC
>CACXFF010000230.1 GCA_902766805.1 uncultured Coriobacteriaceae bacterium
ATCACCCTGGCGCAGGTAGAGGAGGCCAACCCACGGCGCGCCCTGCCCTACGACAAGGCGGGCGACATGCACTATGACGTGATCAGCGCCTTCATCAAGTCCATGCGCGGCTCGGACCCCGACGCCGCCGTGTACTGGTTGGCCCGCATGCTGGAGTCGGGGGAGGACCCCAAGTTCATCGCGCGGCGCATCTTCATCCTGGCGAGCGAGGACGTGGGCAACGCCGACCCGCAGGCCCTGCTTGTGGCTGAGGCCGCCTTCAAAGCCACCGAGGTCATCGGCCTGCCCGAATGCGCCATCAACCTCGCCCAGGCCTGCGTCTACATGGCGCTCGCCCCCAAGAGCAACGCGAGCTACATGGCACTCAACAAGGCGCGCGAGGAGGTCCGCTCCGGCCCCGCCCGCGCGGTGCCCAACCACCTGCGCGACCGGCACCGCCCCGGCTCGGACGGCTACGGGCCCTACCTCTACCCGCACGACTACCCGGTCGGCTGGGTGGACCAGCGCTATCTGCCCGAGGGCCTGGAACGTGGTGCTTTCTACGAGCCGAGCGGCCGGGGTTGGGAGCAGTGGCGCGTGGAGGCCAGCGGCCGCGACCGCTCCGCCGACTGACGTTGGCGCGCTCCGCTTCGAGGCAGCGACACCTTTACGTGCGGCCTGAGGGCTGTGCCTGCCCGTTCGTCGGGGCGCTCGTATAATGGCCGGTAAGGTGTCGGCTGATGGAGATGAGCGCATGGTCTGCGAGAGGGTCATCGTTGGCGAGGCTTCGGAATTCCCGCTGAACGGCATGCTCACGCTGCCCGAAGATTGTACGGCGCCTGTTCCCGCGCTGGTGATGGTGCACGGCTCCGGCGCGAGCAACATGGACGAGAAGGTCATGAAACTCACGCCGTTCAAAGACTTGGCGGAGGGGCTCGCCGCCCACGGCATCGCGACGCTGCGCTACGACAAGCGCTCCTTCGCCCACGGTCGCAAGCTCCTCAAGCGCTACGGCAGCGAGCTCACGGTGAAAGAAGAGGTCATCGACGACGCGCTGCTCGCGGTGCAGATGCTGAAGTCCGACCCGCGCGTCGACCCGCGACGCGTGCATGTCCTCGGGCACAGCATGGGCGCCATGCTCGCCCCGCGCATCGACGCCGAGGGCGCCGGCGCGCGGGGGCTCATCATGATGGCGGGCACCCCGTACCGCCTGGAAGACATCGTGCTCAGACAGCTCAAGCAGGGCGGTGCCGCCGCCTCGCCCCTCAGGCTGATCGCCCGGCTCGAGGACAGGCTCTTCTCGGGCAAGTTCGACGGGCTCTACGACTTGGACGACGAAACGGCTAAGCGCAAGAGGTTCGCGGGCGGAACCACGCTCTATTACTTCAAGGAGATGGGCCGGCGGACAGCAGCGGACTACCTGCTCGAGAGCGACAAGCCAGTGCTCATCATGCAGGGCGGCAAGGACTTCCAGGTGCTCGCGCAGGATGACTTCGCGCAGTTCCAACGGCTGCTTGTCGGGCGCGAAAACACCAGCTACAAGCTTTATCCCGAGCTGAACCACTGCTTCGTCGAGGGTCTCTACGACGACATTTTGAAGGCTTCGAAGGAGTACGGCACGGAGCGCCACATAGGCGAGCGGGTCATCGCCGACATCGCTGCGTTCGTGCACGGCTGCGCGTAGCTGGCCCCCAGCTCGTGGCGAACGTGGGGATGTGCTGGGGTCCAAGCAGCCCGGTCGGGCCGGATGGCCAAACTCGTGGCGAACGCTGGCCAAGGGTTTCCCGTCCACTCGTCAACGAGGCCGCCTTTTGGCCAACGGGCCGTCACATCTGGTCGATAACCAGCTTCATTGACGACCAGCCTGGCCAAAATGCCCCTCGTTGACGACAGGCCATCCGTGAGCCCGCGCCAGCTACCCTAGGCTTGGGGGCGCCGCGCTTGGGCCGGCCGACTTCGGCTCAGCAGAACAGGGGAGGGATAATTCGGGTAATATAAGCCTATCTGTCCAGCCTTCTCCAGGAGGTTCTCATGCAGCCGCTTGAAATCTTTCTTGACATCTTCCTCATCATCCTGTGCATCACCGGCGTCTGGGCGCTGGTGGAGATCGCGCTCTTCACCCGCAAGACCTCGGGGACCATGGACGAGCTCGTGCACAACGTGAACAACACGCTGGCCGAGGTCGAGCCCGTCATCACCAAGGTCGACGGCCTGCTCGACGAGATTGACCCCGCCATCAAGAAGGTTGACCCGCTGGTCGTCTCCGCCATCGGCGCGGTGGATTCCCTGTCCAAGGACCTCGACAACATCGACGTCATCTTGGGCGATGTGAGCCGTCTCACCACGGGCGTCGCCGACGCGAGCGATGCCGCCACGGCGAGCGTTTCCGGTGCGATGAACGCTGCGAACAACCTCGTGAATGCCGCGATCGATCACGTCCGCGGCGACGCCCCCAGCCCCAAGAAGCTCGTCTCCCGCGTGCAGTCGGCTCGCGAGAACCGCGCCGAGGCCAAGGCCGAGCGCGAACGCGTTGAGAACGTCGTGAAGGTGACCGAGCCGAGCGACGCGGGCTACTTCAAGTATCCCACGGCCGACAAGCCCGCCGACAAGCCCGCCGACAAGCCCGCCGACAAGCCCGCTGACACGACCGCCGAGTAGTCGTCCGACCCGAAAGGAACGAAGCATGGAGGAGCAGGTCATCCGCCTGAGCGTGCCGCCCATCGCACGGTTCGCGCGTCCGGTCCGCATGATGGCGGCAAGCCTCGCCACGGTGTCGTCCATGAGCGTGGACGACGTAGAGGACCTGCGCATGGCTGCGGAGGAGGGCTTCGTATATGCCTGCGCCACCGCGCCGTCGAGCGTGGACATCGAGTTCGTGGTCGCCGAAGGCGGCGTGCGCATGGGCTTCGCTTTGGGCGACGCCGAGCCCGACCTCGAGGGCGACCCCGCGCTATCCTACGCCAACCTTCTGCTTGCCGCGCTGTGCGACAGCTACGAGGTGGACGCCTCCGCGCACGTCCTGCGCCTGGCCAAGATGGGCGGCGACTATGCCTAGCGAGGTCTCGACCCACGGACAGAGCCCAGACGCTGCGCGGGCGCGTGAGGAGCGCGCTCGTCAGCGCGAGCGCATGCGTGCCGCGGCGGCCGAGGAGCGCCAGCTGCAGAGCTCGGAGCCCAAGGTCGCGTGGGACAAAGAGCGCACGCGCGAGCTGTTCCGGCGTTACCGCGAGCAGGGCGACGAAGAGGCCCGTGACCAGCTCATCGTCAACCACCTCAACCTCGTGCGCTTCCTCGCGGGCAAGTTCAAGAACCGCGGCGAGAGCATGGACGACCTGGTGCAGGTTGGCACGGTCGGACTCATCAAAGCCATCGACCGCTTCGATACCGAGCGCGGCCTGGAGTTCACGACCTATGCCACGCCCACCATCCTGGGCGAGATCAAGCGCCATTTCCGTGACAAGGGCTGGTCGGTGCGCGTGCCCCGCCGCCTGCAGGAGCTCTCCCAGAAGGTCACCCAGGCCACCGACGAGCTCACGGCCGAGCTGCGGCGTTCCCCGAGCGTGTCGGACATCGCCGAGCGCCTGAACGTCTCGGTGGATGAGGTGCTCGAGGCCATGGAGTCGAGCGGCGCGTATTCGGCTGTGCCCCTGGAGGCTGGCGGTGCGGGCAGCGACGAAGAGGCCCCCTCGATCATGGACCACTACGCTATCGAGGACGCCGACCTCGCTTCCTCCGACGACAAGATGGTCATCGCGGACACGATCGCGGAGTTCTCCCCGCGCGAGCAAGAGGTCCTGCGCATGCGTTTCGACGAGGGGCTCACGCAGGTGGAGATAGCTCAGCGCCTGGGCGTGAGTCAGGTGCAGGTGTCGCGCCTGCTGCGCAAGACCCTCTCCAAGCTCGCCGAGCGCATCGACCCGGAGCTCGCCTCCCGCAGCGCGTCGTAGCGTCGGCGCCCCGCCCCGCGCGGCCGTGTGTCGATTGCGCGGGGGAGGGCCCAGCTCGGCCTCTTCCGTCCCCGACCCGTTGCCACCTGCTATGATGGACAGGTTGCAAACTCGCGTCAAAGGACGGCACATGTCTCTTACTCCGCTTACCAAGACGATGACGACGGCGCAGATCCGTGAGGACTACCTGCAGTTCTTCGTCTCCAAGGGCCACAAGCTCTACCCCTCGTCCTCCCTCGTGCCCGAGGACCCCTCGCTGCTGCTGGCCAACGCCGGCATGAACCAGTTCAAGGAGTACTACCAGGGTCTGAAGACGATGCACGAGGTGGGCGCCTGCTCCTGCCAGAAGTGCCTGCGCACCAATGACATCGACAACATCGGCGACGCGCGCCACCTCTCGTTCTTCGAGATGCTGGGCAACTTTGCCTTCGGCGGCTTCTCCAAGGAGCAGGCCATCGAGGCCGCCCTGGAGTTCTGCACGAGCCCCGACCACCTCGCCCTGCCGATGGACCGCCTCTACTTCACGGTCTTCACCGAGGACGACGAGTCCGCGGGCGTGTGGACGTCTCACGGCGTGGACCCCAGCCACATCACGCGCCTGGGCGCCGACGACAACTTCTGGGCCGCTGGCCCCACCGGCCCCTGCGGCCCCTGCTCGGAGATCTATTTCGACCAGGGCGAGGAGTACGGCTGCGGTGAGCCCGACTGCGCCCCCGGCTGTGAGTGCGACCGCTACCTGGAGTTCTGGAACCTCGTGTTCACCCAGTACGACCGCCAGGAAGACGGCTCCATGCCCGAGCTGCCGCACCGCAACATCGACACCGGCATGGGCCTGGAGCGCATCGCCGCCATCATGCAGGGCCAGCACTCCAACTACGAGGGCGACATCCTGCGCGGCCTGCTGCAGGTGGGCGAGCGGCTGTCGGGCAAGGCGTACGGCGGCCAGGCCACGGGTGCCGATCGCTCCCTGCGCATCATCGCTGACCACTCCCGTGCCGTGACCTTCATGATCGGCGACGGCATCCTGCCCTCCAACGAAGGCCGCGGCTACATCCTGCGTCGCCTGCTGCGCCGTGCGGTCTACCACGGCCGCCTGCTAGGCATCCGCGGCGCGTTCCTCACCGAGTACGCGCATGAGGTCACGGCCAAGATGGGTGACGTCTATCCCGCGCTTGTGGAGAACCAGGCGCTCATCGACGGCATCATCGAGGCCGAGGAGGCGCGCTTCAACGCCACGCTCGACAAGGGCCAGGAGCTGCTCGAGGCAGAGATCGCCCAGCTTGCCGCCGGTGCTGAGCTGCCCGGTGACGTGGCGTTCACGCTGCACGACCGCTACGGTTTCCCCATCGACCTGACCCGTGAAATCTGCGAGGGCGCCGGCCACGGCATCGGCATGGCGGCCTTTGAGGAGCTCATGTCCGACCAGCGTGCCCGTGCGCGCGCGGCGGCCAACACCGACGCTTGGGGCACCTACAACAACGTGTGGACCTCGCTGTCCGACGCGCTGCCCGCCACCGAGTTCGTCGGCTACGACGAGGCCGAGGCCACGGGTCGCGTGCTGGCCATCGTGTCTGGCGGCGAGCGCGTGGAGCGCGCCGAGGCGGGCGACGAGGTGGAGATCGTGCTGTCCCGCACCCCGTTCTACGCTGAGATGGGCGGCCAGGTGGGCGACACCGGCGAGCTCGTGGCCGAGGGTCTGTCGGTCGACGTCACCGACACCAAGCACCACGAGGGTGACCTGTATGGCCATGTGGCGACCATCGTGGAAGGTACCCTGTGCGAGGGCGACGAGGTGCTGGCCAGCATCGACGAGGCCCGTCGCGAGCTCATCCGCCGCAACCACACCGCCACGCACCTGCTCGACGCCGCGCTCAAGGAGATTCTGGGCGAGCACGTGAGCCAGGCTGGCTCTTTGGTGGCGCCCGACCGCCTGCGTTTCGACTTCACCCACTTCGAGGCCCTCACGGCCGATCAGCTTGCCCGCGTCGAGGGTATGGTCAACGCCGAGATCTTTGCCTCCGAGCCGGTGGTCACGCAGGTCACGAGCTTCGAGGAGGCCAAGCGTACCGGCGCGGTGGCCCTCTTTGGCGAGAAGTACGGTGACGTCGTGCGCGTGGTCTCTACGGGCTCTGCCGAAGGCGAGGTCTTCTCGCGCGAGTTCTGCGGCGGTACCCACGCCCGCAACACGGCCGAGATCGGCCTGTTCAAGATTGTCTCTGAGAGCTCCGTGGGCGCTTCTACCCGCCGCATCGAGGCCGTCACCTCCATGGGCGCCATCCAGTACGTGGACGGTCGCCTGGCAGAGTTCGACGCGGTTGCCGCGCAGCTCAAGTGCCGCCCTGCCGACGTCTCGTCGCGCGTCGCGGCCCTGACGGCCGACAAGGCCGAGCTCGAGAAGAAGCTCGCGGCTGCCCTTACGGGCGGCGGCGCCTCCGCGCTGTCCGACGCGCTGGCCCAGGCCCAGGACATGGGCGCCTACAAGCTGGTCATCGCGCGCCTGGAGGGCTTGGACGGCAAGCAGATCCGCAACGCCTGGGACACCGTCCGCGACAAGATGGGCGACGCCTGCGCGGCGGTCCTGGCTTCGGCCACGCCCGACGGCAAGGTCGCGTTGCTCGCGGCTGGCACCGACGCCGCGGTGGGCGCCGGCTTCAAGGCTGGTGACGTGGTCAAGCAGATCGCGTCCCACGTGGGTGGCCGCGGCGGCGGCAGGCCCAACATGGCCCAGGCCGGAGGCCAGGACGTGAGCGGCATCGAGGCGGCGCTCAAGGCCGCGCGCGAGCTGCTCCAGTAAGGGAACGTGCGGCAGGGCACGGACCAGCGGGCCCGTGCCCTGCTGACTTTGCGCGCGGGGCGCCTGGTCGTCCTGCGCGCGTCGGATGAAAGGGTCGCCATGCGCGTGCTGGCGTTGGACATCGGCGAGGTGCGCGTGGGCGTGGCTACGGGCGACACCGCGACGGGCATCGCGAGTCCGGTGGCGGTGCTGCCGGCCCAGGAGGTGCTGGGCAACGCCCGCAGCTGGCGGCGCGTGCTCGAAGATTACGAGCCCGAGCTCCTCGTTTCGGGACTCCCCAAGACGCTCGCTGGCGAGGACGGCCCCCAGGCTCAGCGCATACGCAGCAGCGCCGAGCGCATCGCTGCGACGTGCGGGCTTCCTGTGGCCTTTTCCGACGAACGCTTGTCCTCGGCGGAGGCAAAGCGCATTCTGAGAGAACAAGGGCTCAACGAAAAAGCCATGCGCGGCAAGGTCGACATGGTCGCCGCGTCGCTTTTCTTGGAGTCTTGGCTCACGGCATACGCCGCGCGGGAGGAGTCGAAGGACGCCGGCGCGGACAAGGAGGAATAAGATGCCCTCGATTGACGACAGGAACGGCTCGGGCGCGCACGCCAGGCATGCGGCTCACGCAGCAGGCTCCGGCGCCCCACGCCAGCAGGCCGCGCATGCCCCGCGCTTCCGCAATGCCGGCGCGCCCATTCGGCGTCCGTCGGGCGATGCGGCTCCGGCAGGCAACGTTGCTCCCGCAGGCGATCCACGGCTCCAGCCTTTGGCCGGCTCCACGAGCAACGCCCGTCCCGCGACCGGTCCGTCGACGCAGCAATTCGAGACTCTCAACTCCTCGACCATCCAGGCGCCGCAGTCGGTGCGCGTGCTGGACAGCCACGAGCGCTCGGTGCGCGCGGGGCAGGCCGACACCGCGGCTGACACGCGACGCAAGACCTTCATCTACGCGGGCATCGGTGCCCTGGCCCTGGTGCTGTTCCTGGGCATGTTTTTCTTCCTGCGCCCGCTGTGGCACAAGGACGCCAAGCCCGAGGTGGAGAAGGGCGTGGAGGTCCAGGTGGTCGTGCCGGACGGCGCGGGCGGCCAGCAGATCGCCGAGCTGCTGATCGAAGCGGGTGTCATCGACTCCGCGAGCGCCTTCAACTCCGAGGTCAACAGCCAAAACGCCGAGATGTCGCTCAAGAGCGGCTCCTACAAGTTCGTCACGGGCATGAATCCCAAAAACGTCGTGCGTCAACTCGTCGACGGTCCCAACGACCTGTCGGGCAAGCTGACGGTTCCCGAGGGGCTCACGGTGCAGAAGACGGCCGACCTGGTGGAGCAGACCCTGGGCATACCGGCGGCGGATTTTGTCGCGGCGGCCAAGGCCTCCTCCTACGTTGGCGACTACCCGTTCCTCTCCGAGGTCAACGACGACTCGCTCGAGGGCTACCTCTGCCCGAAAACCTACGACTTCTCGGGTCGCAACGCGAGCGCCGAAGACGTCATCCGCGCGATGCTCGCGCAGTGGCAGACGGATTTTGGCGGGCTGGACTGGGAGGGCTCCCGCGCCACCCTTCAGCAGCGCTTCGGCATCGAGTTCAGCAACTATGACATCGTGCGCATGGCGTCCTACATCGAGCGCGAGGCCACCACGGCCGAGGACCGTCCTCTGGTGAGCTCGGTGTTCTACAACCGCATGGCGGCAGGCATGGCGCTGCAGTCCGACGCCACCATGAGTTACGTGACGGGCGGCCCGGTGACCTCCGAGGACCTCCAGTCGGCCAGCCCGTACAACACCTACATCCACAAGGGCTTCACGCCCACGCCCATCTGCACGCCTTCGATCGAGTGCCTGCAGGCGGCGATGGACCCCGCCTACACGAACTACCTGTTCTTCTACATTGTGGACGACGGTGAGCGTTCCATTCACGAGTTCACCGAGACCTATGACGAGCACCTCGGCGTGATCGACGCGGCCGGACAGTCCGGGCAGTCCGAACAGGAGTGACGCATGGACCTGAGGAACTCCCTGCGCAAGAACCCCGGCCTGTTCGCCCCTTGGCGTCGCTATGAGCGCGTGGAGCAGATCGACCCGCACGAGCTTGCTCGACAGGGCGTGCGCCTGGTGCTGTTGGACCGCGACAACACCTTGGTCCCGCGCGACGGCGTCTGTGCGCCCGCGTCGGTGCAGCTGTGGCTCTTCGATCTCGCGTCGGCGGGCATCGACACCGTGATGGTTTCCAACAACTTTCACACGCAAGCGGTGGAGCGCTCGGCGGGCGAGCTGGGTCTCGAGGCCATCCCGAAGGCTTGCAAGCCGCTGCCCTTTGCCCTGCGCCGTGCCATCCGTCTCACGGGACACCGCGTGGGAGAGACCGTGATGGTGGGCGACCAGCTCTTCACCGATGTGGTCGCGGGCAGCCTCGCGGGCGTCCGTACGATTCTCGTGGCTCCGCAGAGCACCAAGGACCTCTGGTACACCCGGATCTTGCGCCGCGTGGAAGAGCCTTTGGCGGGCCGCGTGCCGCTCTACTCCTCGCAGGGGTAGTCCATGGCTTCCATCAGCGTGCCAGGCGACGGATACGTGCGTCACGAAGGCTGCGACCACATCTTTTTCGTGGGCTTCCTCGGTGTGGGCAAGACCACGGTCGCCCGTGACCTGGGCGCCCTGTTCAACCGCGAGGCGGTCGACACCGACCGTCTGATTGAGCTGCGCCACCACATGAGCATCGGCGAGCTGTACCGGCGCATGGGCGACAAGGGGTACCGCGACGCCGAGACCGAGGTCCTGCGCTGCCTGCGCCGGCGCCAGTCGCTGCTGGTGAGCTGCGGAGGCGGCGCGGTGGGTCGTGCCGAGAACCGTGCCATGATCCGCGAGATGGGTGCCGTGGTATACCTTGAGGGGGACCTGTCGGACTCCTACGAGCGCATCGTGCGCCTGGACCGACGTCCCGACCTCGGCTCTCCCAAGCATGCGGCCAAGCTGCTCGAACAGTGGCGTCCGCTCTACCGCGAGATGGCGGACATCACCGTGAGCGTGCATGGCCAGACGTTCGAGCAGGTGGCGTATGAGGTCGCTGACCTGTTGTGGAAGGAAGGATTGCTGTGAGCGCAACCGCACAGAGCACCGGTACGCACCGGCGCCAGACCGTCAGCCAGTCGGGTTCCTCCATCGACATCCACGTCGGGTCGGCGCCCTTCGAGCTCTTTGGCCGCGAGATGCGCGTGACCGTGGGCAAGCCGCGCCTGGCGGTCGTCGTGACGGCAGCTGCCCCGGGCACGGAGCAGGCGTTCCCCGCGGACGCCACCCGCGCTGCCGACCTGTCCGCGCGCCTGTCCGAGGAACGCTTCGCGCCGCGTACGCTCGTGCTGTCCCAGGCTCCGGGTAGCGTGGAGCAGGCGCTCGAGCTCATGCGGGGCTTGTCTGCCTGCGGCTGCACCTGCGATGACCTGCTGGTGAGCGTGGGCGACGAGCTGCTCCAGGCGGTCGCGGCGCACGTCGCGTCGCTGTGGTGCGGCGGGATGACCTTGGCCGCGGTGCCCACGACCCTCTATGCGTTCGCTCGTGCCAACACGCCCTTGGCGCTGGGCTGCGGCGAGGCGCCCCACATGGTAGGCAGGGCCTTCGTCGGGCCGCGCGCCCTCTATGCCGACACTGCCGCGCTCGCACGGGACGCCTCGCAGTGCGACCTTGTGTCCACCCGCGCGCTCATGGTGTCCACGGCTTTGGCCGACAGCGACACGGCGCTGGGTAGGCTCTCGGGCTGCGCGGGCGAGCTCGTGGCAGGCGACGAGGAGACCGTGGCCAACGAGCTCGTGGCGCTGCTGCGTTCGCGCGGCAAGTTCATGGCGTCCTCGAGCTCCTCGCTGCGCTTCTCCGCACGCTACGGGGAGACCTTCGCCGGTGCCCTGGCGCAGCTGAGCGACGGTGCGTTCACGCAGGCAGAGCTGCTGGGCGAGGGCCTGCGCTTCGAGGCGCGCCTGTCGGCGGGCATGGAGCAGCTCGACGTGGACACGGTGCTCGCGCAGGACGCGCTGCTCGACACGCTGGGCATCGCCGAACGTCCTTGGGCGTTGGCGGCCGACGAGCTGCTGGCAGCCTGCGCGCGCTACGGCAGGCTGCGCGGCAACCAGCTGCAGTTCGCGCTTCCGCAGCAGGCGGGACGCGTGCGCGCTACCGTGGTGGAGGAGGCGCTGCTGCGTGACCACGTCACGGCCTGGTGCCTGTCACGCACGGCGCCGGACGAGGCACGCTAGCCTCGCATGTGTCATAGCGTCTGTTTGCGCGCGGGGTACGCCTCGCGCGCTTTTTCTTTGGCTCGTGCGCATGCGTGTGGCCCTCGCGCCACGCGCGATTGCTACCATGGGAGGGCAACCCACACGAGAGAGGACCTCAGCATGGACACAGAGGCAATGGCCGCACGCGTCGCACGCCTGCGCGGGCTCATGGTCGAGCGCGGATATGACGCCGTCATCCTGCGCAACAACCCCGACCTGCGCTGGCTCACGGGCGCCGAACGCACCTTTGACTTCGAGAGCGCCCACACGGCCTACATCACGGCCGACAGGCTCTACCTGCATACCGACAGCCGCTACTACAACACCTTCCTCGAGCGTCTGGGATCCGACAGCCCCTGGATCATCGACCAGGACCGCGCCACCGCGCCCGCCTGGGCCGCTCTGCACGTGGCGCGCGAGCGCAGCCGTGTGGTGGCGGTGGAGGACAGCCTCACGCTGGACTTCTTCGACGAGCTCCAGGACCAGTTGCGCCGCGCCGGCGTCGCCGCACTGCTGCCGCGCATGCACGGTGACATCTGCAACCTGCGCATGGTCAAGGACGCCGAGGAGCTGCGCCTGCTCCAGGCTGCCCAAGACGTCACCGACGCGGCCTTCGAGCACATCTGCAGCTACATCCGCCCGGGTATGACGGAGAAGCAGATCCGTGCCGAGCTCGAGGGCTGGATGCTCAGCAACGGCGCCGACGCGCTGTCCTTCGACTCCATCATCGCGAGCGGCCCCAATGGCGCCAATCCCCACGCGCAGCCCAGCGACCGCCGCGTGGCCGAGGGCGACCTCATCGTCATGGACTACGGTGCGGTCGTGGGCGACTACCACGCGGACATGACGCGCACCGTCTGCCTGGGCGAGCCTTCGTCCAAGCAGCGCGAGGTCTACGACGTCGTGCAGCGCGCTCACGAGGAGTGCGCCGCCATGGCGCGTGCGGGCATGGTGGGCGCCGAGCTGCACCAGCACAGCGTGGACGTCATCAGCGAGGCGGGCTTCGGCGCGTACTTCGGTCATGGCCTGGGCCACGGCGTCGGTCTGGAGATTCACGAGCGCCCGGGCTTCAGCCCGGCTTGGGACAAGCCGGTGCCCGCAGGCAGCGTGGTGACCATCGAACCGGGCATCTACCTGCCCGGGGAGTTCGGCATCCGCCTGGAGGACTGCGGCGTGGTGGACGAAAAGGGCTACCACCCCTTCACCCGAAGCCCGCACGCGCTGCGCGTGATCGCGGTCTAGCGACGGCGGCTCGCGAGCGGGCAACCCGTCCCGGATGCCACGTCCTCGCCGAGCTTGGCGTGGCCGTGGAGTCAAGGAGAGCCCGTGGGTTTGGCTTTGGCTCCTGCGACATGCGCAAGTGGGCATGCTAGAATGTATCGGTTATGGAACACGGTGGCGCATGCGCCCCACGAGTGGAAAGAGTCGACCAATGGCTACGCTCAGCATTACCGACCTCAAGGTTGGCCTCGGCGTCAACATCAAAGGCAAGGATTGCGTCATCCTGGAGGCCCAGCACGTCAAGCCTGGCAAGGGCAACACCTACGTGCGCACCAAGTACCGCGACATCCGCACCGGCCGCGTGAACGAGGAGAACTTCCAGCAGTCCGCCAAGTTCGAGTCCGTCAACATG
>CACXFF010000231.1 GCA_902766805.1 uncultured Coriobacteriaceae bacterium
GCCTTACGCGTCCTCGCGCAGGTCAAGGAGCTGCTGGTAGACGTCACCTTTCTTCAGGTGGTAGAGACGGGCGAGGCGCTTGGCGGCCGCAGAGGCTGGCTCGCCCGAGACAATCGCCGCGTGCAGGGCGTCTTCCAACGGCTCGAGCCCGGCGGCCGCACTTGGCTCCTCCCCCGCCGCGGGCGGCGCCACCACGATCACGCACTCACCTTTTACGAGGCCCTGTCCGTCGCGCTCGGCCACCAGCTGGGCGAGCTCGGGCGCAGGCGCGCGCAACGTCTCCTCGTGGAGCTTGGTGAGCTCGCGCACCAGGGCGACGCGACGCGCTGGATAAGCTTCGGCGACGAGCGCCAAGGTGGCCGCCACGCTGCGCGGCGACTCGTAGAACAGCAGCGAACCGGGCACGCCAGCCAACTCCTGGAGGCGCGCGCGGATCTGCCCGGGCTTGCGCGGCAGGAAACCCTCGAAGAAGAAGTGCTCCGACGGCAGACCGCTCGCCACGAGTGCGCACAGCACGGCCGACGGGCCCGGCACGACCTCCACCGGCAGCCCGTCGTCCAACGCGGCGTCTACCAGGCGTTGGCCCGGGTCGGAGATGCCCGGCATGCCCGCGTCGCTCACGAACGCCACGCGCTCCCCCGCCCGCACGCGCTCCAGCAATTCGGGCACGCGGCGCTCGATGACGTGGGCGTCGCAGCGCAGCAGCGCGGGCGCCTCGACGCCGAGCAGCTGCAGCAGCTTGCCCGTCATGCGCGTGTCCTCGCAGCACACGACGTCGGCCGCTTGGAGCGTGGCGCATACGCGCGGGCTGGCGTCCGACAGGTTGCCGATGGGGGTTCCGACCATAGACAGCAAACCGGGCATGCGGGACCTCCTTGGATCGGCAAGCATGGGGCGCGTGGGGCGTGGCGGACGTTGGGCGCAGCTACTCGCTCAGGCGCTCGCGCTCGAAGCTCGCCAATGCGATGCGCGCGTCCCACGACGAGATCTTGCCCGTGGTCTTCCAGGTCTGGAAGAACCAGCCTTGGGCTTGGGAAAAGGCCGTGAGCTGCTCGGATGCGTACACACGCTCCAACGCGATGCGGCCCTCGGGCGTGAGAGACGAGTCGGCGATGGGCAGCGCGGCGGACCATTCTCCCACGATCACCGGCAGACGGCTGCTCTCGGCAGCGGCCAAGGCCTTGCGGCTGTCGCGCACCAGCTCGCGCGCATCGGCCAAGGTCTGCGCGTGGGAGTTGTCGCGGTAGTGGTATTGGTGGGAGTCGAGCCACACGTTGTGATAGCGGCGGCGGCTCATGAAGAAACGCCAGCCATTCGGGTCGCCCGCGTCAGACAGGACCACGATGGGACGGTCGCCGCCCGCCTTGCGGATGGTCTCGTAGGCGTCGCGGTAGAAGTTGCGCAGGCGATGCAGCGACGGCTTGCGGCCATCGCGCTGGTAGGGCACGGGGCGGTCGAGCACCTCGATGCCAAGGAACGCGTCGTACTCAGCGTAGCGTTCGGCGATGCCCGCGAGCACCTCCAAGCAGATGGCACGATAGCTCGATTGGGCGTTCCACGCCAACACCCCCGAAGGACCCGGGAGCAGCGCGAGGTCCAGGAGCACATCGATGCCCGCGGCGTCGGCCCATTCCATCGCCTTGTCCACGTATTCGGCGCAGCCCACGTAGTCGCCCGGGGCGGGGCCATCATCGCCCAAGAGGAACCAAGGCACCTTGATGCGCACCGCGTTGTAGCCGCGCGCGGCGATGGCCTTGAAGTCCTGCTCCTGGATGAAGTTCTCGCGGTGACGGTCCACCAGCAGGCGGTAGCGGTCATGCCCCAGCGAACGCACGAGGTCGCGCTCGTCCAAGGCGCCGGATGCCGCGAACACGCCCGGGGTCACCCATGATTCCAGCACGAGCCAACCCGAAAGGTTAACCCCTCGAACACGCTCGTGCAGTGGCATGACTCCCCCTTTGGTCCGACTCGCCTCTACCATACCGCAACGGTCGCTATGGTGGCGCAACGTCTTTGGCGCTTTGGCAGGGAAAGGGGGGCTGGGGCATGCCCGGGCTGCTCCTTGGTACCAAAAAGACGTGGTCTTTCTGGTACCAACGCGGTTGGAAGGCTGTGCCCATGCCGGGCGAGCGGAGTATCACACCGCAAGCTCAGTCGCCAGCGAGGGCCAGGCGCGCAGCGGCGGTCGCGTGCAGGGCGGCGCTGTCCAAGACGGGCAGGATGGTGTCCGCGGGCTCGACGATGAGGTCGAGCTCGGTGCAGCCCAAAACGATGGCTTGGGCACCGCGCACCTCCAGCGAATCGATGATGTCCAAGAGCGCCAACTTGGTCTCCTTGCTCACCACGCCTTGGCAGAGCTCCTGGTAGATGGCGTCGTTGATGAAGGCGCGGTCATCGCCATGCGGCACGATCACGTCCACGGCCCGGCGCACGAAATACGACTTGAAGGTCGGGTCGTCCATCGTGTAGCGCGTGCCCAAAAGGCCAACGGCGTGCACGTCGGCGTCCACGCAGGCCTGCGCCGTGACCTTGGCGATGTGGATGAGCGGGATGTCGATCATCTCCTGCACCTGGTCGGCAACCTTGTGCAGCGTGTCAGAGCAGATAAGCACCATGTCGGCACCAGCGGCCTGGAGCTTTTGGGCCGCCAACCCCACCTGTTGGCCGGCATACTCCCAATAGCCGTTGCGCTGGTAGTTCTCGAAATCCGCGAGGTCCACGCTATCTAGCAGAATCTGCGCCGAATGCAGGCCACCCAACTCACGCTGGACGTACTCGTTGATCACGCGGTAATAGGTGACCGTGCTTTCCCAGCTCAAGCCGCCAATGAGGCCGATGGTTTTCACGGGTGCTCCTTCGTGGTCGATGACTGGCTACGAGCATAACAGGCAGGCGCGACACGGTGCGGCACGCCTGCCCTAGCGGGAGAGGCTTATCTGGAAACGGTCGGCCACAGCCGCGCAGCGGGCGGGTACGCAAAGCGCGAAAAGCAGCTTTCCGTACCAGCGGGCACGGGGGGCGCGGCTTGGCTGAAACGCACCAAGCGCTGGTCCGCGCACCGACCGCTAGCCCGCCAGATCCTCGTAGAACCCCACGTTCATCCGGCTGAAAACGACGCTGCCTGTCTCCTGCGTCGCGTCCAGGTCAACCGTGCCCCAGAGTTGGAAGTCGTTGTCGCCGTCCACGTCGTGGAAGATTTGGCGCACCTCCCAGCTGTGGTCGTCGCGCTCGTGCGTCTCGTCGATGGAGAAATACGCCGTGGAGCGCGCGTCGCCGTCCACCAGAAGCTCGTCGTGCTCTTCGAAGAACGCGTCGATCGCCTGACGCCAGCGCGGCGCACGCCAACCCCATTCTGCGTCGAGCGCGCCAAGGTCATCGAACTTGCCACGCGCGGCCAAAGACACGCGTTGGAACAGAGCGTTGCGCACGAGCAACGTGACGGCGCGACGGTCGCGCACCACCACGTCCTCGTCCTCGAAGGCGCCGGCGTCGATCTCGTCCACCTCGCCCGCGGCCGCCCACTCGTCCACGAGCGAGCTGTCCACCGTGCGCACGAGGAAGCCCAGCCAGTCGATGATGGCTTCGAGCCGCTCGTCGCAGAAGTCGTACGGGATGGTGCGGTCCAGCACGCGGTAGGCTTCGGACAGGTAGCGCAGCAGCAGGCCTTCGCAGCGCGCAATCTTGTATTGGGCGATGTAGCTCTTGAAGTCGCA
>CACXFF010000232.1 GCA_902766805.1 uncultured Coriobacteriaceae bacterium
GACCGGCGCCTCCCCCGCTGGCACCGGAACCGAGGCGCCTTCTGGTTTATGACGGCCGGCGCCTCCCCCGCTGGCACCGGGACCGAGGTGCATCGGAGAAATAGTGCAAAGTCGTGACGGGCAAAATCGGAGCCATCAGGCATTTTGCCATCGGAGCCCCTCATGACTTTGCACTGGCTATTTTACTCAGTGCAAAGTCGTGAGAGTCCCCATCGACAAAAGCCCAGTTGCGTGCCATTTTGCCCTCGACGACTTTGCACTAATGGCGGGGGCGACGCAGAGCGGGGCGGCCCTGATCCATCACGCAAGGCGTCACGAGGGCCGCGGGGAGGGCTGGAGCCGTCGCGCGGGGCAGCGCGGGATAGGAAGAGAGGCTCCGAGGGGCTTGGCCGCCGCGGCATGACGGATGGGGCGGCCAAGCACGCTCACGTGTCGAGCGTTAGCCGAAGATGCCAGGGTCTAGGCATGCCTCTTCGCGCTGTTGCACCGCCGGCGCGTTGTCGGGAGCTGGCTCGTAGGTCGGTTGGGGGGTCGACTCATACGTGGGTTCGTAGGTCGGCTCGTAGGTCGGCTCGTAGCTGGGCTCATACGAGCTGGCCGCGGCCCCGTCACCGGCGTTGTCGCCGCTGGCATCGGGCTCGGGAGCGGCCTCGGCTTGGGGAGTCTCTGCGGGCGCCGGCTCGGCCTGCACGGTAGCGGGTGCCGCGGTCGTCTGAGGTGCCGCGGTCGTCTGAGGTGCCGCGCTTGTCTGCGGGGTGGCAACCGTCGTCTGCGGAGCAGCCGTCGTTGCCGCCGTGGTGGCAGGAGTTCCTGCCGGCGCGCCGCCACAGGCGCTGAGCAGACACAGGGGCACTGCCAGCAGCGGGATGCAGAAACGGAACTTGTTCATGCTTGTCATCCTTTCTCGAATGATGGACCCAAAGAACTGGTGCCGGGAAGCCGGCCCTACGAGCTGCGCCAGGGAGTCGGCACCGACGGCGCTCGTCACGTGCAGGTAACCCAATCGCTGCAGGCGACCCACACGCCATCGCGCAAGGTCACGAAGCGCACCCGCGTGTCGGACGCCGGCGCCAACAGGTAGGCTTGGAAGCCCCAATCGCTCTGCTGTCCCCGCTCGTCCTCGGTCACCGTATGGCAGGCCTCGTAGACGCCCCGCGAGCCATCCGCGCCCTCCACCTCGACGCAGAGCGGCGCCGCGCCATCGACCACGCTCGCGTCGGCGATGCCAGACGCGACCAAGTAGTCACCGTTCTGGCGCAGCTGAATGCTAGAGGCAGTCGCAAGCTCTTCGGCAACCGTCAAGTCGGGGTAGCGCGGAGCCGGGAAGGCCGGCACTTCGGTCGCGAGTCCTAGCAGGTGGCGTTCAGCCCGCTCCATGACCACCACCTGCGCACCCGCGCGCGTCGCAAGGGTGAGGTCATAGGGCACGGGCTTGGCGTAGACGCTCGTGCCAAAGCTCGGGGCGAGCGCGGGAATGAGGTTGTTGGCGAACGAGTCGCGGTACATCACGAGCGTCTCGGCGCCTTGGCCCTGGCAGGAGAGCTGCGCCTGCGTCACGTCGTCCTGCCCGTCCGCAAAGGCGAAGCCCGGCGCATCCGTGCCGAAGCGCAGGCAGGCTTCGGGCGCCGCGCCCGCAGGGTAGAGCATGGCCGCGAGGTCGCCGTCCATCTCAGCAGGGACGAGCTCGGCCGCGCCGGCGTCTGGCACGCCTGCGACGCGCAGGATCTCCTGCGCCGCAAGCTGCGCGCCCGTGTCGTTCCAGTGCGAGTCGCTGAGGTAGTAGAGCGGCTCGGCCGTCGTGGCCTTGGCCTGGCGTAGCACGCCCAACAGATCCGCGTAGGGCACGCCGCGAGCATCCAGGTACGGCAGCAGTCGCTCCATGGCGTGGGGCTCTGCCGAGGCGATCTCCCACGTGGGCATGTGTTCCGGATAGAGCGTGGACTTGTTGGGCGCGATGGCCAACACGAGACGCGCACCGTGCGCCGCGAGGTACTTCTGGACCATCGAGAGGTTCCAAGCGATGTCATCCAGCGCGCGCTCGGTCAGCTCGGCCCCGCGGTAGTCCGCGAGCTCCCCGCCGAAGTACAGCCAAGCGTCGCGGCCCAAGACCACCTGCTGGGTGTTCGCCTCTCCGAGCAGGGCCGCGTTGAGGGCGGCGTCGGCCGAGATGAGCTCGTTGCGCCAGGCGAAGTTCTGCTCGAACCAGGCGCCTGCTTGGCCCAAGTAGCCCAGGTTGGGCGTGCCCGCCTCGGTGACGAGCACAGGCCACTGCGCCTGCGGGCCCGACGAGCTCGTAACCTCGGCGCCCACGAAGCAGCGTCCCCAGAGCGGGGCGGAGAGGCCAATCAGGCAGGCGGCCACGTAGCAGGCAGCCGCTCGAGAACGGACGCGCGCCGTGGCACGGGCGGACGTGGGCGGCTGCGGGTCAGGCGCGGGCACTTGCGTCGCGCGGGCGCAGTCTTGCGGTGTGCCCTCAGGCGCTTGCGGGGAGCTGGCGGCGCCTTGCGAGCTGGCCGCGAGCGTCCGCGGCGCTTGCGGGGCGCCCTCTGCTGCCTGCTTTGAGAAATGCTTGGCCATGCCGCCCTCCCCTAGAACCTGAAGTAGATGAACGGGTTGTAGCCGCCCGCCGACAGCTCGAGCAAGCACACGCCCATGAGCAGCGCCGCCGCGCCGAAGCCGAGCGCCGTACGCAGGCCGTCCTTGCTTTGGCCCAGGCGCGCGCGGATCCACGGAAGCACCGGCAGGCACGCGACCGCGCCGACGGCAAGCGCAGCGATGAAGCCCGGCGTGAGCTGCCGGACGAAGAGCTGCCACTGCAGCGC
>CACXFF010000233.1 GCA_902766805.1 uncultured Coriobacteriaceae bacterium
CCCAGCCATCATCCTGACCAAACCGATGGTTCGCCGCCAACCCGTCCGCCCGCAACCGCCTCGCCGCCCCACCCGCCACCGACGCCCGCCGCCACCTGGCCCGCTCACCGCTATCCAACCGCCGTCAACCCGTCCACCCGTCAGCCCCACCCGCCGTCAGCCCCACCTGGCCATCATCCCGATCAGACCGATGGCCCGCCTCGCCCGTCCCGCCCGCAGCATGCCGCCCTGCCCGCCGCCCGCAGCCGACGCCCGTCCCATCCCGCCTCAACCAAAATGCCCTGCCCACAGCCCACCACCCAGAAAGGCCCCGCCATGCAGCAGATCACCCTCGCCGACGGCTGGCGTGTGTACCCGCGCGATGACGCGTTTGCGCTGGTCAACGCCGTGCCCGCCGACGCCCCCACCGTCACGATCCCCTACGACGCCCTCTGGCACGAAGGCCAGCGTCCCGACGCCCCCAGCGCCGGCGCCACGGCCTACTTCGACGGCCAGGTGTACTACTTCGCCCGCGAACTCGCCGCCCCCGTCGCCTGGCAAGGCAAGCGCGTCCTGCTCAAGCTCGAGGGCGCCTTCGCCAAATCCTTCGTGTACCTCAACGGGTCGCTGGTGGGGGAGGGCTCGTTCGGCTACGCGAGCATCGTGGCCGACCTCACGGACTACCTGCGCCTCGACGCCGCCAACCAGCTGCTCGTGGTGTGCAAGAGCGATCCGCACAGTTCGCGCTGGTACGCGGGCACGGGCTTGCTGCGCCCCGTCTACCTGTATGTGGCCGAGCCAGTGCACGCTGAGCTGGACTCCGTCGCCGTCACTACAGAATCGCTCTCCGAACAAGGCGCCCGCCTGCGCGTCGCGGCCGACCTGCGCAACATAGCTCCCGCGGCCCAGACCGTGGACGTGCACGTGAGCGTCTCGGACGCCGGTCGCGTGCTCGCCGAATCCACCTGCCCCGTGCGCGTGCGCGACGCCTACGCCTTCCAAACCCAGCTCTACGTCCCGCAAGCCAAGCCCTGGAGTGCCGAAGACCCGCAGCTCTACGACGTGACCCTGCGCGTGGGCGCCGACGAGACGCGCGTCCGCACCGGCTTGCGCACCCAGACAATTGACCCCGCCCACGGCCTGCTGGTCAACGGCCAGCCCACCCTGTTGCGCGGCGCCTGCATCCACCACGACGAAGGCCTGCTCGGCGGCGTGTCCACCTATGCCTACGAGCGTTGGCGCCTGTCCCTGCTCAAAGAGGCGGGCTTCAACGCGGTACGCTCGGCCCACAACCACGCGTCCGCCGAGCTGCTCCGCGCGGCCGATGAGCTGGGCGTCTACGTGTTGGACGAGGTCTGCGACATGTGGACCAAGATGAAGGGCTTCGGTGACTTCGCCCAGTACTTCGGCCACGAGTGGCAGCACGTGGTGGACTCGATGGTGCGCGAGGACCGCAACCACCCCTGCGTGTTGGGCTACTCGACGGGCAACGAAATCTCCGACATCAACACCGAGCGTGGGTTCGAGGTCGCGCACGAGATCTACCAGCGCCTCCGTGCGCAGGATCCCACGCGTTGGGTGACCAACGGCGTCAACGGTGCGTTTGCGGCGGGCGATGAGATCGTCGACATCGCCCAAGACCTCACCGGCGAGCCACGCGCGACCTTCGAGCAGGGCGACGTCAACCAGTTCATGGGCCTCATGGCCACGCGCATGGCGGGCATCGTCACGCATCCGGTGGTCACGCGCGTGCTGGAACGCCTGGACGCGAGCGTCGACGTGCAGGGTTACAACTACATGACCGAGCGCTACGTGTCCGACGCGCAGGCCTATCCTCAGCGCGTGATGTTGGGTACCGAGACCAACCCGCGCCGCGTGGCCGAGAACTGGGAGCTCATCGAGCGCCTCCCGCAGGTCATCGGCGAATTCACTTGGACGGGCTGGGACTATCTGGGCGAGCTGCGCGCGCCCTATCCCGCGTGGCGCAACGATGCGGGCGACCTGTCGCTCTTTGGCCTGCGCACGCCGGTCTCGTATTGGCGCGAGATCGTCTTTGGGCTGCGCACCGCTCCGTACCTGGCCGTTCGTCCGCCCGAAGCACATGGTACGCCGCGCGAGTTCGGGCCGTGGCGCTTCACCGACGCGCTGGCTCGTTGGACCTGGGACGTGGCGCCGGGCACGCCGATGACGGTGGAGGTCTATGCGCCGGGCGAGCGCGTGCGCCTGTGGCTGAACGGCGAGCTTGTGGCCGAACCCGAGCTGTCCGAGCACTATGCGCTGGTAGAGCTGCCCTATGCGCCCGGCGAGCTCGTGGCCGAAGGCGCGGATGGCCAACGCCATGTGCTGCGCACGGCCGAAGGTCCCGCGCACGTGGTGGTGGATGATTATGCCTGCGACGGTTGGGTCTTTTCGCGCATCCACTTGGAGGACGCGGCGGGCACCTGGATGTGGGGCGACGGCCGCACGTACGACTGCACGCGCGCCGATCTCGAGCTGTTGGCCGCCGCTTCCGACGCGTCGCTGCCGCCCTTTGCCGATGCCCAGATCCAGCTCGTGGGCCAAGGAGCGCTCGCCATCTACCGCCAAGCATAGGCTCCCGAGAAGCCCTGTCGCCTGATCGCAGTGCCAAGGCTGCCACGCACGCAGCCTTGGCGCCCGTCACTCACGTCGACCAGAAAATAGAGCACTCTTCCCGCGCCGAGCACCAAGGCCCGCGCGCGAGCGACTACACTGGTGGGGCGCCAAAAGAGGGAGTTGACATGGCAGTTGTTCCGCCGCGGCAGGTCGCCGTCTTGAGCATCGCAAACTATGACGAGGTCGTCTCG
>CACXFF010000234.1 GCA_902766805.1 uncultured Coriobacteriaceae bacterium
GCGTGCGGGCAGATTGCCGAGTTCGCGCAGCTCCAAGGCGCTCGCCGGGTTGCGGCATTCGAGCGGTTGCGGGAGTCCATTGCCGAACGGCACGGCGACGAGCTTGGCGCCGTTCCCTAGGACAGGCTCGTCCTCGCAACGAATGCCTCGGCGAGCGCGTCGGCCTCGCGGGGATCGATGACGGGTTTGGGAGCTGGCCCACGCCAGCGCACGACCGGACAAGGGGACGAGACGATGGCGTATTGTGAGAACTGCGGCACGCCCCTGCCAGATGGGGCGAAGTTCTGTGAGGAATGCGGAGCTCGCGTGACCGGCAAGGCGCGACCTTCGGCGCAGCGCCCTGCGCAGCCAATGGCGACCCCGCCCGCGCAGCCGAGCGTCCTTCCCGTGACGCAGGCGCCCGTGGCTGGCGCTCGTCCGGATCAGCCTGCTTCCACGGCTCCTACGGGCGAAGTCATGCCCGGCCAGCTCGTCGCGCCTGCCCCGGCGCCAGACGCCTCTGCCCCGACTCAGAGGCGTCCCGTGCCCCAACCTCCGGCCGGCAGCTCCATTATCGTGGACCAGGACGGGACCTACCGCTGGGTGTTCGAGTACAGCCTGTGGCGCGACCCTACCGTGTTCCTCACCATTCTCAAGATCTTTGCGGGCGTCGCGCTCGGCATCGTGATCGTCATGGAGCTGGTCAACCTCTTCGATGGCGGCTGGGACATCGCGGACCTGGGCGAGCGCCTGCGCTTCGACGCCATCATCCTCGCGTTCGCGTGCGGGCTGGCGACGCTGGGCTATGTGGTGTACGCCCTGATGCAGGGCGGGAAGTACTGTGTGCTGTTCACGATGGATGACGCGGGCGTGGAGTTCCGCCCGCTGCCCAAGGAGGTCAAGCGCGCGGAGGCGGTCGGCGCGCTCAACGTGCTGCTGGGCCTGGCGACGGGCAGTCCCTCGCAGGTGGGCATCGGCCTCACGACGGCGACCAACGATGCCATGGTCAGCACCTTTGCCAACGTGCGTTCCATTCAGGGCTATCCTCGCAGGGGCGTGATCAAGGTCAACGAGCCCTTGGCCAAAAACCAAGTTTACGTGGAGAAGTCCGACTACGACTTCGTGTACGGTTTCATCCGCGCGCGCTGCCCGCACGCCAAGCTGCGCGGCTGAGACGCTCCGGCCCGCGTTCCGGCCCGCGCATTGCTCGTGCCAAGGCCGCCAACCCGACCACTGCGAGTGTCGGCGCGCCGCACGCGCGCCCCGAGGCGGGCGGCGCTTTCCTGCGCTCGCTGGCCACCCATGCTACGGTTCGACTGCTCCCGGGCTCCAGATGGCCGCAGCTTCGCTACTTGGGTAGAATGGCCGAGGCACAGAGGGACGGCCGTTGCCGTCACGAGCGTAGGAGGAACGCATGGCAGAAGAGCGCGACATGACGCCGCAGGAGGAGTATGGCCCCGTAGTGGGCTCCTGCGACCACGACGGCGAGGAACAGGTGGCACCGCCCAGCTTCGAGGCCAACCAACTCTCGAAGATAGGCCATGTCATCGGCGTGATTTCGGGCAAGGGCGGCGTCGGCAAATCCATGGTCACCGGCATCCTCGCCACGCAGCTCGCCCGCAGCGGCGCGCGCGTGGGCATCTTGGACGCCGACATCACCGGGCCCTCCGTGCCGCGCATGTTCGGCATGGCCGGCAAGCGCCTCACCGCGTTGGGCAACATGTTCCTGCCTACCATCAGCGACGGTGGCGTGAAAGTCGTGAGCGCCAACCTGCTGCTGGACCACGAGGACGACCCCGTGCTGTGGCGTGGCCCGGTGCTGGCCGGCGCCATCCGGCAGTTCTGGGAGGAGACCAGTTGGGGCCCGCTTGACTACCTGCTGGTGGACATGCCCCCGGGGACGGGCGACGTGGCGCTCACCGTCTTCCAGAGCCTGCCCGTGGACGGCGTGGTCATCGTCACCAGCCCGCAGGACCTGGTCTCTATGATCGTGGGCAAAGCCGTGAAGATGGCCAACATGATGGACATCCCGGTGCTGGGCCTGGTGGAGAACCTCTCCTACGTCGCCTGCCCCGACTGTGGCCGCAAGATCGAGGTCTTCGGCCCCTCCAAGCTGCCCGAGGTGGCTGCGGGCTATGGGCTGCCCGTGCTGGGGCGCCTGCCCATCGACCCGGCACTGGCCGCTGCGGCCGACGAAGGCAAGATCGAGCAGGCGGTTCCCGCCGACGCGCTGCAGGACTGCGTGGCGGCGGTGCGCGAGGCCTGCGCCGTGGTCGACGCCCAGGCCTAAACTTCCATGTGCGCACGCAAGCGTCCGAGCCAAAGAGAGGAACGGGGCCGTGCCTTGGCGCGTGCCCGTGCCGTTGTGACGCCGCCCACCTGTGACGTATGCGTGGTGGGCGGCGGTGCGGCTGGCCTGACGGCGGCGCTTGCTGCGGCCGAGGCGGGCGCTCGTGTGGTGCTGGTCGAGGCCGCTCCCGAGCCGGGGCGCACCATCCTTGCTACGGGCAACGGGCGCTGCAATCTCACCAACCTGCGCCTTGCCGACGCGCTGGCAGACGACGCGCCGGAGGTGGCAGCGTATCGCAACCGCGCTTTTGCGCGTGCGGTGATGGGAGCCGATCCGCTCGATGCGATTCTGGGGCTCTTTGGCCGCTTGGGCTTGGATACGCTTGACGAACAGGGCAGGGTCTACCCAGCGAGCCTGGCGGCGGCTAGCGTGCGGAGTCTGCTCGTGGGCGCCTGCGAGCGCGCGGGCGTGCTGTTCGCCTGCGGCCGTGTGGCGTGCGGCCTGCGCCGGTGTGACGACGGGCTGCTGCAGGTGAGCTGGGACGATGGCGCGCGAGGCGGCGAAATCGCGGCGCGTGCGGTCGTCTGCGCGTCGGGCGGCGCCTACACGGGAGCGCGCGATGCGCAAGGGACCTTGGGTGACGACCTCGCGCGCCTGGGCCTGGCCTGGACGATGCCCGCGCACGTCCTGTGCCCTCTGGCCTGCGAGGGAGTTCCCGCCGAGCTCGACGGAAGGCGTGCGCGCGCCGAACTGAGCCTCGTGCGTGCGGGGCTGGTCGTCGCACGGGAGGCGGGCGAGCTGCTGTTCCGCGGCTACGGGCTCTCGGGCATCGCGGTCTTCGACCTGTCGCGCGTGGCGCACTCGGGCGATCGCGTCGCGGTGGACCTGCTGCCGCGTTACGACGCGCGGGGGCTGGTGGACCATCTGCGCGACCTCGCCGGGCGAGGGCTGGGCCTGGCCGACGCGGCTGCGGGCCTCATGGATCCGCAGGTCGGGAGCTACCTGGCCGAACGTACGAGCCAGGCGCGCACGGCCGAGTCGGCGCGCCAGGAGTTCGCGCGCCTGGCCAAGGGCTGGGAGTTCACGGTGACGGGCGTGGCCGACGAGACGCATGCGCAGGTCACGCGTGGGGGACTGGGCGTGGAGTCCTTGGATCCCGCCACGCTGTCCGTGCGTGACGCGCGCGCCGCGGGCCTGTACGCCTGCGGCGAAGCGGTGGACGTGGACGGTCCCTGTGGCGGCTACAACCTGTCTTGGGCCTGGCTCTCTGGCTTGCGCGCGGGCAGCTGCGCCGCGCGCCACGCAATGGGCTCGTCGACGGGCGGATCGAACTCGCCTCGCCGCGTATGACGCAGGGCCGCTCTCGCTCCTTAAGGCAAGCGGCGAGGGGGCGAACGACAGTCATCTTTCGCCGCGAAAGCCTGAAACCCTGCCTCCAGCAGCGCCGTGGACGCAGCGCTGGGGTACCATAGCCCCATGGACACTCTGTTTACCGCCATCACCCAGACCCATCGCCGCGCGTTCCAGCCCCTGGCCGTGCGCGTGCGGCCCACGTCGCTCGACGACGTCTACGGTCAGCTCCAGGCCGTCGGCCCGGGCAGCTGGCTGCGCACGGCCATCGAGCACGACACCCTCACCTCGGTCATCCTCTACGGTCCGGCGGGCACCGGCAAAACCACCTTGGCGCGCGTGATCGCCGCCTCCACGCACGCGGAGTTCGTGGAGGTCTCGGCCGTCACCGGCACGGTCAAGGACCTGCGCCGTGAGATCGAGGCAGCCCAGCAGCGCATCGACGTGGGTGGCCGGCGCACCATCCTGTTCATCGACGAGATCCACCGTTTCTCGCGCTCGCAGCAGGACGCCCTGCTGCACGCGGTGGAGGACCGCGTGGTCGTGCTCGTGGGCGCCACGACCGAGAACCCGTACTTCGAGGTGAATTCCGCGCTGCTCTCGCGCAGCCGTGTGGTGGAACTCACCACCCTCGACGACGAAGACGTGCGTGGCCTGGTGCTGCGCGCGCTGGGACATCCCCAGGGCCTGGCGGGCGCCTTCAGTCTCGAGCCCGAAGCGCTTGCGGCCGTGGTGACGCTGGCGGGAGGCGACGCGCGCGCTGCGCTCACTACGCTCGAACTCGCCGCGCAGCTTGCCGACCCCGATCTCGTGTCGGCGGTGGCCAACGGTGAGTCCGCACCGGATGGCGAGCCCGTGCCCATCACCCTGGCGCAGGTAGAGGAGGCCAACCCACGGCGCGCCCTGCCCTACGACAAGGCGGGCGACATGCACTATGACGTGATCAGC
>CACXFF010000235.1 GCA_902766805.1 uncultured Coriobacteriaceae bacterium
CCCGTCACGCAACGATGGTGCGTCCTCAGCGGACGATTCACGCAACAGCGTTCGACGTTTGACGTTGACGTCGTCACAACCCCTAGACCTGCGCTTTACTCTAAGCAATCAATAAAAAACAGAAGAACGGGGGGACCATGATCGCCGATCAACTGCGTGAGAAGACAGGGTTTTCTGACGTCGAACGCAGCATCGCCGATTATTTCCTCCAGGCAGGCGATGCCCTGCGCGACCAGAGCGCCCGCTCCATCGCAGCACGGCTCTACACCGCCCCTTCCACCATCTCGCGCCTGTGCAAGCGCATGGGCTACGAAGGCTACACGGACTTCCGCGACGCGTATCTCGACGAGCTGCGCTACCTCTCCACGACCTTCGAGAACGTGGACGCCAACCAGCCCTTCGACAAAGGCGACGACGTCCGCACCATCTCGGCCAAGATGGGGGCCCTGTTCCGCGAGACCGTTGACGACACGCTCACGCTGGTGGAGTCCGATGCCCTGCAGCGCGCCGTGGACCTGATCGCCCAGGCGCCGGTCAGCTACGTGTTCTCCGAGGGCACGCAGGTGTACCTGGCCGAGGACTTCGCCGACAAGATGGCACGCATCGGGCGCCGCGTGACGGTCCTCCACAAAGCCGACGTCACCTATTTCTTGGGTGGCGATGCCAAAGACCGCGAGGTCTTCGTGATCCTCTCCTATTCGGGCGAGACCCCCAGCATCCTGCGCGTGGCCCGGCAGATCAAGGCGGGCGGCGGCAGCGTCATCGCCATCACGAGCTACGGGCGCAACTCGCTGTCACAGCTGGCCGACGTCACGCTGCACGTGTCCACGCGCGAAAACCTCGTGGAGAAGATCGGTGCCTACGCGATGAACGTGAGCACGCTGCTGCTGCTCGACACGCTGTATTCCTGCGTGTTCGAGCTGAACTACGACGACAACGCCGCCCGTTTCCTGCAGGGCAGCTCCGACATGGGCCCTATCGCAACGAGGACCAGGACTAGCGGACCCGAGCGCTGCGCGAGCCGGCAGCGGGCAGAACGGCCAACCCAAAGATTGGCGCGCAGCCGGGCTGGCAGTGGTCGGGCCAAAGCCATCATGGCTCGATTAGCGTGAGCACCACCGCACGTCATCCCGCCCTCCGCGAGCGTCGCTCGCCGCCAACTCGACCGCTGCGAGTCGTTGGCGTTACGCGCAGGCGCCGCACTCGGCACAGTCACCGCACACGCTGGGGCAACGCGCCAGGCCGCCTTCGGCTGTCTCGCGCAGAGCGCTCGGCAGCAAACGCCCCACCGCAGCCGTAGCCGCCACGACCTCGTCAAACGGCGCCGCGCTGCGCACACCTGCCAGAGCGAGCTGCGCCGCCGTGAACGCGTTGGCCACGCCGATCGCGTTGCGGTTCTGGCAGGGGTACTCCACCAAGCCGCGCGCGGGATCGCACGCCAGGCCCATGATGTTGCCCAGTGCCAATGCCGCCGCATCCAGACAGGTAGCGACGTCGCATCCGTGCATCTGGGCCAACGCGGCCGCCGCCATCGCGCTCGCCGTCCCGACCTCGGCCTGGCAGCCGCCTTCGGCGCCGGACACGCTCGCGTTGGCACCCACGATCGCGCCGATCGCCGCGGCGCACCACAGTGCCTCGGTCAGCTCCGCGTCCGTCAGTCCGCGCTCTTCGGCAAGCCCCAAGAGCGCGCCTGGCACCACGCCCGCCGAGCCCGCCGTAGGCGCCGCCACGATCACGCCCATCGCAGCCGAACGTTCCAGCACCGCCATCGCATACGCCGTCGCACGCGCCAACGGAGCGCCGAGCAGCATCGGCCCAGCTTGGAACACCGCGCGTGCCTGCCCATGCAAGAAGCCGCCCAACGAGGGTTCGGGGGCGTCGATGGTCGCACGCACCTCGGCGCGCAGCACCTCCAGCACGCGCTCCATCAGCCGGTCCGCCTCATCGGCCGAGCCCAGAAGCCCTGCCTCACGTGCACGCATGAGCGCGCCGATGCTGCAGCCGTGCTCGCGGCACGCCGCCAGGAGCGAGGCACCGTCGGCAAAACCGTGAGCGATCTCGGTCGACGCGCCGGTCGGCGCCGTGCCAGGCACGCTCACCAGACGCGCCATGAGGATGTCGGGGAAACGACCGATGAGCTCCACCGCCGCGTCGTCGATGGCCTCGTCGAGCTCCAACACCGTGTAGGCCGTCCCGCCGCGTTCGGTGCGGTAGTTGCGCATCGCGGCGATGTTGGCCCCGAAGGTCGCCATGGCGGTCGTGACCGACGCGATGACGCCCGGCATGTCGCGATGCTGCACAAAGAGCGTCACGTACTCGCCGGAGACGTCCACCTCCACGCCTTCGATTTGGGAGATGCGCACGCGCCCGCCGCCCACCGACTCGCCACGCAGCGTGAGCGTCGAGCCGTCTTCCAAGGTCAGGGCGATGTCGACGGTGTTGGGATGCGCGACCGCCGTCTCGGCATCTTCCACGAACGAGAACACGAGCCCTGCCTCGCGCGCGAGCGCGAACGAGTCGCGGATGCGGGGGTCGTCGGTCTCGAGCCCGAGCATGCCCGCGACCAGCGCGCGGTCGGTGCCGTGGCCTTTGTGCGTACGCGCGAACGACGCGTACAGCGTGAAGCGCACCTCCCGAATCGCACGCGGAGCCAAGGAACGCGCCACGCTCGCGATGCGCAGCGCGCCCGCCGTGTGCGAGCTGGACGGGCCGACCATGATGGGCCCCAACACTTCAAAAGCCGACTGCGTGATCATGTGCGCTCCTTCTGCTCGTGACTGCCTGCCATTATCGCGCTTACACGCCACTCCATGTTGGCTCGCAGCACTCGGGGCGCGGGCTGGCAGCGGTCGGGGCGCGGGCTGGCAGCGGCCGGGGCGCGGCGGCTGTGGCGCTCGCAATGGTCGGGGCCGCGCACGCCAACGCTCGCAGCGCCGCGCGTCCATACGCCCCCAGTGACAGCGCCAAACGACGCCTTTAGCTTCGCTTTGGGTTGGCTTGGCATACTGCTCCGCAGCACATCAACAAGACGCGCCGAACGGCGTCGCCCATCGCCATTGGAGGCAATCCCATGAACCAGCTTCACCACACCAGCAAGCGCCTGCGCTCCGCCCTCGTCGCCGCCGTGCTCAGCGCCGGACTCGTCGCCCTTCCCGCCTGCGGCGCTTCCGCCTCGAGCACGACCACCGCGCAGACCGCAGCGGCCAGCACCGTCGCAGCCACCACCGTCGCCGAGACGAGCAGCGCGGCCGCGACCACGTCCACGGCGTCCGTCGTGCAGTCCGCCGCCGCGGGCATCCTGGACACGTCCTCGCTCTTCTCCGAGCGCGACCTCACCCAGAGCGCCGACACGAGCACGGCCAAGCAGCTCACGGTCGCAGACGGCCAGACGCTCACGATCAGCGAAGAGGGCGTGTACGTCGTGAGCGGCACGGCCAGCAACTGCACCATCCGCGTGGAGGCTGCCGACACCGCCAAGGTCCAGATCGTCCTGAACGGCGTGAGCATCACCAACGACAGTGCGCCCGCGATCTACGTGGTGAGCGCCGACAAGGTGTTCGTCACCACTGCCCAGGGCAGCGACAACAGCCTCTCCGTCACCGGCACCTTCGCC
>CACXFF010000236.1 GCA_902766805.1 uncultured Coriobacteriaceae bacterium
GGGGCCGCGGGGTGGTGCGTCGCGGCGACGCAGGTGGCGCAAGGGCGGGCTGATCGCCTGCATGCTTGCGGCTTTGCAGGTCGCCTGCACGGCGATCCTGGTGGCTCCGCGCGCGGCGTGGGCACGGCCCATCCTCTTCGAGGGCGGAGGTTCGGGCGTACTCGCAGACGACGGAAGCATCACGGGCACCGCGCACGTCACGCTCGACGAGGACACCATCCTGGGTGAGACCACCTTCGAGGTGACGATGCCCGACGGTCAGGTCCTGCAAGGCGTCTGCCTCGACAGAGACCACTGGGCGCCGGCCAACGGCAGCTATCCGTTCTTGGCCAAGCCCCAAGGCGACGGCAGCTACCAGGTGACCGTGAACACGGCGCAAGCCGAGGCGCACCCCGCCCATCAGAGCGGCGCCGCGGCCGGCAGAGACTTCCAGAGCCCGCCCCAGCGGGTCGGCGAGATGGTCTGGCGTCCCACGTACCGCTACAAGGACCCCGAGCCGGTGAATCTCGTCCTGCGCAAGCGCGACGCGCAGGGCAGCGACGCCGACGGCTGGGGAGCCCAGGGCTCGGCCACGCTCGCGGGAGCACGCTTCGAGCTCGCCTACTACGAGCAGGACTGCGACAGCGTCGCGCAGCTTCCGGCCGCGCCCACGCGCAGGTGGACGCTGGAGACGGTGCCGAGCCAGGACGGCGACGCCGTGGCACGCCTGGACGACGAGCGCTGCGTGGTAGGCGGCGACGAGCTCTACCGCACGTTGGACGGCAAGCCCACGATCCCTCAGGGCTGCCTCACCGTGACGGAAACGAGCGCGCCCCAAGGCTATGAGCTCGACGACGCTCGGCCTCGGCTGGTCCACATCAGCCGTGACGGCGAGCTGAGCTGGGAGCAAGGCGCCGCGGGCCCGCTGTTCTACAACCACGTGCTGCGCGCCGGCGTGTGCGTGCACAAGCGCGACGCCGAGCTGGGGGCGGTGGCGCAGGGCGACGCCTCGCTCGCCGGGTTCACGTTCGTGCTCATCAACCGCAACGACCATGCGGTGGTGGTCAACGGCCTGCGCTGCGCACCAGGAGCCAGGATCGAGAGCCTGCCGCTGGTCACGGACGAGACGGGGGTCGCACGCAGCGCGTCCGACGCTCTGCCGCTCGGCAGCTACGAGCTCGTGGAGGACGAGCCAGCCCCGGGCTATCTGAACGACGCCCACTCCCAGACCGTCGAGCTGTCTCAGGCGGGAAGTGTGGTGGGATCCGACACGGAACAGCTGGCCATGAGCGACCACGTGGCGCGCGGTGCCGTGGAGCTGGCCAAGCTCGACCGTGAGACTGGCTTGGGCGAGCCCCTGGGCGCGGCCTCACTCGAAGGCGCGGTGCTCGAGGTCACCAACGCCAGCGCGCACGTCGTGCTCGTGGAGGGACGCGAGTGCCAGCCGGGGGAGGTCTGCCTGGAGCTGCGCACCGACGAGAAGGGCCGCGCGGCGAGCGCAGAGCGTGCCCTCCCCTACGGCAGCTACCGCGTGCGCGAGACGCAGGCGCCCGAAGGCTACGTGCCCAACGAGAGCTGGGAACAGAGCTTCTGCGTGCGCGATGACGGCGAGCGCGTAGACCTCACGACTGCCGAGGCGGCCGTGAGCGACCAGGTCAAGCGCAGCGACCTGCGCTTCTGCAAGCGCGCGGAGGACAGCATGGAGCTCATGGGGCACGTGGCGTTCCTGGTGAGCTCACTGAGCACCGGCGAGGCGCATGTGATCGTGACCGACGAAAACGGCTGCTACGACTCCTCGGCCTCCTGGCAGCCTCACACAGCGTCCACCTGCGCCAACGATGCCGCGTTGCACGAGGACGGAACGCTTGACGAGAGCCTGCTCGACGCTGGCGCGGGGCTCTGGTTCGCCGGCGCGAGCACGGGCGGGACGCAGCCCGACGACAGCCTGGGGGCGCTGCCCTACGACAGCTATCGCGTGCAGGAGCTGCGCTGCGCCGCCAACCAGGGACATGCTCTGGCGAGCTGGACCGTGCACGTGAAACGCCATGGCGCCCTGCTCGACGTGGGCACGGTGGACGACCACGCCCTGTTCCTGCAGACCGAGCTGACCGACGGGAATGGCTCGCACCGCACGGCCGCCACCGACGGGCTACGCCTTGTGGATCACGTGGCCTACGAGGGACTCACGCCCGCGCAGGACTACCAGCTGCAGGGAGAGCTCTACCGCGTGGGTGCAGACGGGGCCCTGGAGCTGCTGGCGGAGGGCCGTGCGGACTTCACTCCGGAGCTACCGGTCGGCAGCCAGGACCTGGACTTTGAACTCAAGCGCGCGCCGAGCGAGCCCACGCGCGTCGTCGCCTTCGAACGGCTCGTCAGCGGTGGCCAGACCGTGGCCGAGCACCGCGATGCCGACGACGAGCAACAGAGCGTATGGCTTACGGACGAGCCTCCCGAACCCGAGCCTGATCCCAAGCCCGAAGAGCCTACGACGACGCCGCGCGAGCCAGGCAAGGATCCCGAGCCGCGCACCACACAGACGACGACGCCGTCTGGCCGCACACCCTACCTGTCCACGCCTGTAGCGCCGGTGACGCCGGTGAAGTCCACGACACCGACGACCCCGGCGGCGGACGCGGCACAGCCCCTTCCCCAGACGGGCGTCCTGCCCCTGGGACCCGCATTCGTAGGCGGCGGCATGCTCCTGTGCTCTGGAGCGCTGATCGCCCTGCACAACGGCACGCCGGGCCACCGCAGGCCCACGGCGCGCAGGAGACGCAGCTACGGTGCGCGTGAGCGAGCCCGGGCACTGCGCAGGAGGTGTCAGCGATGAGCATGGGCGAGCAGGCAGCTTGGGTGGCCGCAGCCACCGGCCTGGCCTTGGTCGTGAGCGGCTCGGCACTCGTGGTCCGCGACCTCAGCGCTGGCACGCGCGCCCACGAGCTCGCGCGCAGGGTCCGCGCCGTGACAGAACAGGCTCCCACACGACAGGAGGCAACGCATGAAGACAGGCCCAAGCAAGGCGTCGACCTCGATGACCTGCGCACGGACAATCCCGATGCCGTCGCTTGGCTATTCGTGGAGGGGACCGCCGTGGATAGCCCGGTCGTCCAAGCCAAGGACACGAGCCGAGACTGGTACCTGAGCCATGACTTCTGGGGGGAACCGAGCAGCTGGGGCTGCCCTTATCTGGATGCCCGCTGCTCCCCCGCCGATGCCGTGCTCATGGTGTACGGCCACCACGTCAGCGGCACCCACGAGGCCTTCAGCGACCTGAGCGACGCCTGCGATCCCGCGGCGTTCGTAGGGCTGGGGAGCTGCCGTTGGGACACGGGAGACGGGAATACCGTGACGCTGAGCCCCCTGTGCTCCCTGCGCGTGGAATCCGACGACGGGCTGGTCGGCTCGGTCTTGACGTGGCCGCCGGATGACCTGGATGGGCTGCTGGCCAAGCTCTGCACGCGGGCCGAGGCCCGCAGCACCGATTGGGCGCAGGGTTGCGCGCGGGCGCAGCGGGCCCTGCTGCTCGTGACCTGTTCTTCGTTCCTGCCGGGGCAGAGCGGCAGGACCATCACCGTCTTTTGCACATGACAGAAAGAAAGGAAGCACCATGACCGCCGAAACCATCAAGCAGACCGCCGCCACCTTCGCCGACAGCTGTGCCGAAGCAGGCTACGACCAGACCGCGCGGATCATCACCACGGGCACCCAGCTCGCCCGCGCGGGCCGTGAACGCCTGGAAGAGCTCGAGCGCAGGCCGCACGACGGCGAGCAGATGACCTCCACCATCATCCTCATGGTCGTGGTCATCGCACTCGGAGCCGCGCTGTGGACCTTCGCCAAGAACGTCCTCTACCCCGTGATCCAGGAGGCTGCGGGGAACCTGCAGAACTACACGACTGACTCCTCGACCTGGGTCATCAACGCCGCGGGCTAACGCATGGCCACGCCGAGTCTGAACGGGGCCGCTTGGGCCCTCGCCGGGATCGCGGGCCTGGTCGCCATCGCGCTCACGGGGCTGGCGGAGCGCCTGAGGAACGCACGCGTGGAGCGTGCCGACCTCGCCCACGCCCAGGCCTACGCTCGCGGAGCGGCAGACGAGGCATGGCTTGAGGGCATACGCTGGGCGGCGGCACGCGGCGACGTGTCGCCTGTCGTCGCCCAGGCCTGCCCTTGGCTGGACGTCCGTCCTCACCAGGGGCGTCACTGGGCCGCCAAGGCCAGCGCCTGCGCCGCTTTGGCGTCGTGGGCCACAGGGACGGGCGACGCGCAGGGGGCGACGCCGAGTGCGGTGGCTCGAGCGCTGACGTGCGCGAGCTTCGTGGCGCTGGCCGTCTACGACGCGCGGCACCACGAGATCTGCCGGCCACTGCTCGCCCTTGCCGTGGCGTCAGCGCTGCTGGGGCGCGACCTGGGCATGACGGCAGGCGCGGTCCAAGCCGCGCTCGTCGCCCTGCCCCTGCGCGCGGGGCTGGGGGTCATGCACAGGCTTTGGCCCCGGGCCTTGGGCAGCGGAGACCTCTGGCTCTATGCCTGCGCTTGCGGCCTCGTGTGCACAGGCGAGCATCCGCTGCGCGGCCTCGCCTGCCTGTCCCTGGTGTCAGCAACGCTCGCCCTGCTGTCCTGCGACCCTGACACCCCCACCCGCATACCCGCTGCGCCCGTCGTGGCGCTTGGATGTTTGGCAGCACTATGAGACGACACACAAGACGAGACGGCGAGTCCATGACCGCGGCCGTCATCCTTCTCCCCCTCTTCGTGACCCTGCTCCTGGCCTCGGGCGACCTGTGGTCCCTCACGCAGGCGCTCACCCGCACGCAGTCTGCCGCCCATGCCGGGGCGCTCTATGCCAGCGCTCGCGCTCACGAGGGCTCGGCGTTGGCCGGAACGCGGTCGCCCGGCGCCAGCGCGCTGGCCGTGGACGCCCAGGACGTGCGCGATGCCGCGTTGGCCAACGTGGCGCGCAAGTCACAGCCGCACGCGGGCGACGGCATGACGGTGGACGTCCGCGTGCAGGAGCTGCCCGCACGCAGCTACGAGGTTGTGACCTACCCCGACAGTCCCGTTCCCGAACGGCGCACGCGCACGGTGCGCTCGTACGCCGTGGAGGTGCGCGCGAGCGAACGGGTGCGCATCTGGTCGCTGCCGGTCTCGCTGCTCCTGGGACACGAGGCCACCGTCACGCGCAGCGCGCGCATCGAGCTTCCCCGGGAGGTGGTCGCATGAACGCGGGCAGGCGCTGCCGTGACGGATCGGAGATGGTGGCGGCAGCGATCCTGGCGCCCTTGGCCGTGGCGCTGCTCTTCGGGCTGGTCTCGCTCAACCTTGCGTCGTTCCAGGGACAGCTCATCGAGGCGGGCGTGAACCACGCCACCGATACGCTGGGACCCGAGCTGCTGGGGCTGGACCAGCGCGGACGCGACGAGGCGCTGCGCCAGGCCATCATGGCCGCGTCGCCACTGCTCGCACGGACGGCCTTTGCCCTGGAAGTGCGCAACACACAGGTGGAGACGCTCGACAGCAGCGACGGGGCGCCGCTAGACGCGCACGGATACGCCCGTGCCCAGGAGCCCTGGCAAGGAGACGCAGCGGGGCACGTGGACAGCCATGCCGTGCGCGTCACGGCGACCGTCACCTACCGCACTCCCCCGCTCTTGCCCGGCGACGCCTGGCATGCGGGCCAGACCAGCGACGAGCACAGCGTGCACATAGACAGGCTGCTCGTGTTGTCACGTCGAGAGGAGGTGACCTAGATGGAAGCCAGACGTCGCAGCGAGCGCGGCAACGTGATGCTGTTCGCCCTCCTGTGCCTGCCTTTGGTGATCGTGTCCATGGCTTTGGGCGTCGACATCGCCCGCGGGCACGCCGTGCAGATCATGCAGAAGCACGAGCTCGACGACGCGCAGCAGGCCGTGCTCGTGCGCCAGGAGCAGGTGAAGTACGCGACAGACCCCGCAGGCCTGTGCCGTGAGCTCGTGCAGGAATCGCTGGAGCAGGACGGCTTCGTAGGCACGGCCCAGCTGAGCTACCTGGAGCGCTATCACAAGCGGCAGCCCGGCAGCGCCGCAGACGACGAGCGCCACGTGGTGGCGGAGCTCGTGCTCTGCCGGGGCATCGGTTCGAGCTTCGGACTGTGGAGGGGTGTCCCTGCGAGCGACAGCGTGGTGTGGACGATGGTCCCGTACGCCAGTTACCAGGTCTTTCGTCCGCCGTCGCTGGCCGATGCGGACGGAGCCACCTACGGGCGGCGCTACCTTCTCGAATTCACGCGCGAGGGCGACCGCAGCCTGGGCACCCTGCGCTCCGAGTCCCCGCTCGACGCAGGCGGGCTCTCACACGGAGCGCTCGCGGCACTCGACGCCCTCGCCCTCAGCTAACCCACAGAGAAAGGATCGACATGGCACGCACCCCACGAAAGGGACTGAGCGCGTTCGTGAGCCAGGCAAACGCGGGGCTCGGCACAGCGCCGTCTCTCGAGGACGACCTCGACGTGCTCGACGAGGCACACCGGGCGGCACGCGCCCAAGGCATGCAACACGACCGCGCGCAGGCCGCGCTCAACCGCGACCAAGAATGGCGCGTGGCGACGGAACGCAAAGTGAAGCGCCTCACCCACATAGCCTCTGCGGCGGTTGCCCTCGCCACGGCCGTCACCTGCGTCTCAGCCTACCTGGGCAGCCGCACGGCCGCACGTCAAGCCGAGCTGCTCAGCCACACGGCGCCCATCGCAACGCTCGCGCGCTCCATGCAGGCAGGCGAGCTGGTGAGCATGGCAGACGTCAGCGTGCAGCAGGTGCCCACGCATTTCGCCCCCCAAGCGTCTCTCAGCAGCGAGGAGGCCGAAGCGCTCCTGGCGCAGCCCAAGCAGCTCACGCGGCCCGTCTCGGCGAACAGCCCGCTGTCGCGCGACGACCTCGTGGACGCCGGGAGCAGCGACGACCTTACGCGCAACCTGCGTCAGGGCTACGTGGCGCTGTCCCTGCAGCTCGACGCCGCAGCCACGCTGTCGCAGCTTCTGCACGTGAACGACCGCGTGGACGTCCTGGCGGCGGACGGAACCGGCCAAAGCAGCTCGGTGGTGGCGTCAGACTGCCGTGTGCTCGCGCTCAATCAGACGCTCGTCGGGCCGCCCAAGGACGGCTACGACCTGGTGACGCTCGAGCTCACGCCCGACCAGGCCACGGCCGTCGCGGCAGCCCAGGCGCCGCGCTTGGTGGCCCACTCGCTGGCCGACCGGCAGGCCACCGACAGCCTCGAGGGGAGGTAGTCCATGTACAAACGTGCCTACGACGACATCATGCGCGAGATATTCGGGATGGTGGAGGAGCGCCTCGCGTCCGCCGGCCCCGCGCCGGCAGGCCAGGCGCGCACCCTACCGCCAGAGCAGATCGCCCAGCTCGTGGCGTACGTCGCCCGCCAGCGTGGCATCTCGCTGGGAAGTGCTGCGCTCGAGAGGCTCTGCGAATACGTGGAGGAGGAGTTCTGGGGCTTCGGACCGCTCGCCGAGCAGCTGGACAACCCGCATGTCTCCGAGGTCATGGTCAACGCCCCCGACGAGGTGTGGGTGGAGGTGGAGGGCCGTATCGTCCCCGCGCCAACGCATTTCTTGGACGACGCCCACGTGCTCAAGTTCGCACGGCTCATCGCCCAGCTCGACCACCGCAGCTGCGACACCACGCATCCTCTGTGCGACTGCATGCTCAACGCGCCCGGCCGCAGCTACGACCGCTCACGCGTGAACATCACGCTGCAGCCCATATCGCTCTACCACCCCACCATCACGGTGCGCAAGTTCTCCCAGCACATGCTCGGCGTCTCCGACATGGTGCGCATGGGCAGCATGGACGCGCGCTGCGCGGAGCTGCTGGAGGCCTGCGTGCGGGGCCGCATGAACATGCTCGTGATAGGCGGCACCGGATCGGGCAAGACCTCGCTGCTCAACGTCCTCTCAGAGTTCATTCCCGACGACCAGCGCATCATCACGATCGAGGACACCGCCGAGCTCAGGCTGTCCAAGAGCAACCTCATCACCATGCAGGCGCGCAAGGCCAACGGCGAGGGCGTGGGCGCCGTGACCGTGCGCGAGATCTTCCAGAACGCGCTGCGCCAGCGACCGGACCGCATCATCGTGGGCGAATGCCGCGGAGGAGAGGTCATCGACATGCTGGAGGCGATGTCCACCGGCCACGACGGCTCGCTCACCACCCTTCACGCCAACGACGCGCGCGAGTCGGTGCTGCGCGTGGACGTGCTGGCCTCCATGGACGGCATGCGCCTGCCGGTGCAGACGATCAACGAGCACTTCGCGCTGGCCGTGGACCTCATCGTCACCACGGCACGCCTGGCGGACGGTTCTCGCAAGGTGGTCGAGCTCATGGAGGTGGGCGGTTACGACCATGAGACCGGGCTGGTCTCCATGGCACCGCTGCTCAAGTGGAAGTCCGAGGGCGTGGAGCGCGACGAGCAGGGTGCCGCCAAGGTCGTCGGCGCGCTCACGGGCACCGGCAGCCACCTCACCCCCGCGCACGTCCAACGCCTGCGCGCGAACGGCGTGAATCCCGACCCCTCTTGGTTTTTGGCGAAAGGAAGCTCATGAACGCGTTGACGTGGACAGCGCTGGCCCTGCTCGGCGCCGCACTGGCCTGCGTGCACGTCCTGGGACGCGATGCTCGGCTGGCTGCCCACGATGAGAGCCTGGGCGTCGCGCCACGACAGCACGCAAGGGCGGCGCGGATCCTGGAAAGCGCCCTCAAGCACGCGAGATGGAACATCACGAGCACCGAGCTGCTCATCGTGTGGATGCTCGTGACGGGCGTCTGCGCCACAGCGGCCGTCGCCCTGGGCTGGGGCCCGCCCGCCGTCCTGGGCTGCGCAGCGGCAGGCGCCTGCCTCGTGCCGCTCGCGCTGTTCATAGCCGTGCGGCGCGCGGGTGGCGACCTGGAAGAGCAGTTCGGGGAGGCCATGCCGCTCATCGCCGCGGACATCAACGCGGGGCAGACCCTGCCCGACGCGCTGCGCTCGCTGCTTCACCAGGCCGAGGAACCCCTGCGCGGCCACATCGATCGCGTGTTTGCCCGCGTGGAGTCGGGCATGCCCTTCGACCAGGCACTGCAGCTCATGGCCCAGGAAACCGGCTCCATGGACGTGCAGATCCTCGCATCCACCGTCCAGATCCAACAGGAGCACGGCGGGTCGGTGGGGCGCGTGATCGACCAGATCGGGCAGACCATCGCGGACCGCGCGGAGCTGAGGCGCATGGTCCGAGCGCGTTCGGCCTCGATGACCCTCACCGTGCGCATCATCACGGGGGTCGTCGCGGGGATGGTGGTCGTGAGCGCGTTGGCCCTAGAACAAGGAAGGGCGTTCTGGACCCAGCCGGTGGGCTGGGCGTGCGCCGGTGTCATAGCGGCGCTGCTCCTGTGCGCCAACCTGGTGACCGCACGGCTGCGCGACGCCGTGCTCTGAGAGGAAGGTAGAGATGAATCCCATCATCGTGTGTCTTGCCCTTGCGGGCGCAACCCTGGGATGGGCGCTTTCGGGCTGGGGCCTGAGGGCAGCGAGCGGGCTGCAGGCATCAGGCGTCGCGGCTCGGCTGGCACGGCCTGCGGAGCTCGACCGACGCGCCGACGGGGCGCTGCGGACCTTGGGGCTCGCGACGCCACTCAACGCGCGCACCGCCCGCTCGCTCGCCGAGTCGCTCGAGCTGTCCGGCTCGCCCCTCACGGTGAGCCAGCTGTGGCTGCTGCAGGTCAGCGCAGCGCTGCTCGGGGCCGTCGTCGGCACGCTCGCGGCCACGGAGCTCCATGCGCCGCCGCTGCCCTGCGCACTCATAGCGGCGGCATGTGGCTTCGCCATTCCGCGTCTCGCCGTCATCGCCTGGAGAAGCTCGTGGCATCGCCAGCTCTCACGCGAGCTGCCCGACCTGCTCGACCTGCTGAGCGTGACGGTGAGCGCCGGCGTGACCTTGGACGACGGGCTGCGCATCGTGGCGCAGGCAGGCCATGGCGCGCTCGCGCAGGCCTGTGACCGCATCGCGCAGCGCTCCCGACAAGAGCCCGTCGCCCAGGGACTGTTGGCCTTCAGCGAGCTCACGGCGCTTGCTGACCTGCGCTGCGTGGCCGTCGCCATCTGCCATGCGAGCGAGTCGGGCGCCTCGGTGGGCCGCACCCTGCGCGAACAGGCACAGCGCCTGCGCACCCAACGCAAGCTCCAGATAGACGAGGCCGCGGCCAAGCTCGACAACCAGATCACGGTCGTGTGCGGCCTGCTCGTGATGCCCGCCGCCTTTGCCGCGGCGGTGCTCCCCTACGCGTGGAGCATCTTCGTGCAGTTCCAAGACATGGGAGGTCTGTGATGAGCCGTTCCCCAACACGTCCGCCGCTCGCCCTCGGCTCGCTGTCGCGCCGCGCGCTGCTCGCCGGCGCCGGCAGCATGGTGCTTGCCGGCGTCGGCACAGCCTGGGCCGTGCAGTCGTCCAGCGCAGGCGGCACGGACGCAGAAGTCTCGGCGGAGGTCCAAGCAGCCTTGGCCGCCCAGGCAACCGGCTCGTTCTTCGTCCGCGATGGCCTGGGCGCCGCAGGAGAGCCGAACGCCTTCTTCAACCGCAGCGCCTGCGCGTACTTCCGCCCGTCGACCGCCCGCATCAGCCTGGACGGCCCCTGGCAGCTTGTGGGCGAAGACACCGTGGCGGACGTCTCGGACGCAGACGTCCTGTACGGCGCTGCCGTCCCGGGCTCGGTCACGCTCACCTGGGACGACGGGCTCGTCACGAGCGACGGCAGCAGCTATCCGCTGAGCATCAGCATCAGCTCGGTGCGCATTGAAGCCACCCCCGAGCTCGCCCCTGCCTCCGGCGGCTTCCGCGTGCGCGTGTGCAGTTGGAACGCGCTGGAGGGCATCTATCTGGACAGCACGGTCTACGACGCCCAGGGCGTGGGCTCTCAGCCCGTCATCCTCACGAGCTCCTGCGCCATCAGCGCGAGCGGCGCGCCGCCGTCGGCCCGCTACACGCTCTACCTCTATGACATCGACCAGCCGGTGGAAGACCTGCGCTTCGTCTCGGGATTCACGAGCGTGCACCTGAGCGCAGACTCTGCCCTGCACGAGGAAGAGGCAAGCGGCTGGCTGCGCAGCGCACGACTGGACTCAGAGACCTTCGACGAACGTTTCGCCTGCACGTCACTGGTGAGCGCCGCAGACACGCTGCGCCTGGAATGGCACGCGCGCGATTGCGGGACGGTGATATTCGGCGAGTACGCGGGGTTCGGCAGCTCGTCGGGCGTCAAGGAGATAGAGGACCTCGCCCACAACCGCGCGGCGCTCGCCTACCTGGGAGCCACGCTCCAGGGCACGCAGTTCTGCGTGATCAACACGCTCGTGCCCGGCACTCCGGCCGCCGCGCTCAACGGCCACTTCGTCTCGTGTGACGGTACGGACTTCTACGGAGAGCTCTTCGAAGTGCTGGACCATTTCGGCCAGGCCATCGCCCGCCGCGGAGGTCCGCTCGCCCTGTGTCGCTGGACCTTCACGGGCACCTACAACGACTACTCCTGGCCCACCCACTGGCACAGCGTGGGCGGCAACCCCATCTACGAGGACGGCAAGGTCGTGGGGCACACGCCCGTGCGTCAGGTGGCCGACGCCTGGCACCAGTACTGGGCGCCCGCGCACGAGGGGCCGCAGCGCTCGCCGGTCTGGGTGCACGAGGCGCTCGTGACGGGCAGCGCCGCCGAGGCGGTCTTTGGCCCCGCCAAAGCGCCCGACCTGCAGATCGGCACCTTGGACGCAGGGCATCCCATCGAGTATCGTGCCGGGCACTGCAACGACACGCGCGTAGAGGGCGAAGACCTGGGTCCCTATGCCTGGTCGTTCACGGGCAAGCGTGCCAATGTCGCGCGCTTCCCCGTCGCACGCCTGCACTACATGGTCTTTTGCGTCGACGGCGTCTGGCGCGAGGTCCTGTGCGACGGGCTGCGCGAGGCCCAAGGCACACACAGTTGGCTCACGCGCGGTGGAGAGCGGGCCATCATTGGCAAGGCGCGCTGCGGCTTTGCCGTCGGCGGGGTCGATCAGCGCCTTCCCGCGAGCGGGAACTTCGCCTACATCGCGCAGATGTGCCCCGAGCTGGCCTCGCATGTGGCCGACGATGGCAGCTGGCTGCTGAACCCCGCGGCCACCGAGCTCGCACGGGGCACGACGAGCGCCTGGGGGCCTGGCCCGCGCACGGGAGGCTGCAGCTACCTGGGCGGAGACACCGGCAGCCTGGGCAGCGACGGCTTCATGGGCTGGCACTTCACGGCAGACGACCCCAATCCGCCCGCAGACGAGCTGCTGGACGGTTGGGCCAGCGGCACGGGCGCAGGCTTCGTTGGGCAGGCAGGAGATCCCGCTCGTGACCCCGCGCTGTGGGCGGGCTGCCATGCGGAGGGGCTCCTGGAGGACGGCCTTGCCCGCGCCGAGGCGCCCGAAGGCGTCCGCAGCAGCCTCGACAGGGTCTCGTTGGTCGAGGGGGACAACTACGTGTGGGGCGTGACACACGCCACCTTGCGCTGGGCGGTCCTGTATCCGGGCGAGCATGGCACCAACGCAGGCCTGGACCGCGAGCATGGGGCGGGCGCCTACTCCAACGAGATCGACTACGAGCGCGCGGCCGGGATGTGTTACAGCGCCCCCGCCACGCCCGAGTTCGCTGACGCAACGCCCTGCGACCTGACGCTGCCCGTCAGCTTGGACGTGCGCGTGGGACGCGCGCTCAACCTCATGCCGTACCTGCCCAACGTGCATACGCCGCGCGCCTACGACCCGAGCGATGCAGACGCACGCTGGTGGCGCTGGCGCTGGCAGGGCTGGCACACGGATGAGCACGACGGCCGCGGCACGCCTCTGCCCGCACAGCTCGTGCCCGCCTGCGACCGGCAGCTCTACACTGGCTGGCGCATGCTCGACGGAGAGGGGGTCGTCACCACCCGTATCTACAACCGTTAACTGGCCCTGAGCGTGTGGCGAACTGATGCCTGGCACTAGTGCGCCACGCGCTCAGCCCACAACAAAGAGGGCGCCCCCGTAGGGACGCCCCGAAGTACAGTGATGGTGAGACAGGCTACTCGGGAAGGTCGAGACCCTTGAGCGCGGCGAAGGGGCTCATCTCGGCCTTGCGCTCGGCCTCGCGGCTCGCGCAGTCGCACTCCCCCTCGTTCAGGTTCTGGCCGCAGTGCGGGCACAGCCCCTTGCAGTCCTCGCGGCACAGCACGACGAACGGCGTATCCATGAGCAGGGCGCTGAGCAAGGCCTCGGTGAGATCGACGCTGTCGTCCTCCACGAGGAAGAAGTCGTCGTCCTCCTCGGAGTAATCCTCGCCGAAGTCTCCGTCCGTGTCATGGGCACGCGCGTCCTGCGGGGCCGCGAACAGGTAGTACTCGTTGACCTCGCCGGCGATCTCGAAGCTCGCGGGCTCGAGGCAGCGGTCGCAGCTGCCCTCGACGTGTCCACGCAGCATGCCAGAGGCAAGGATGCCCTCGCCGCCATTGGTGAGCACCAGGTCGTAGTCCAAGCCCTCTGGCAGCACGAACTCGCGTCCGCCCAGCTCGTACGAAGGCAGGTCGATGTGCCCCGCGAACGACGTGAGGTCACCGGGGTTGGCAAGGCGGCTGTCCAGCCGATAGACGATGGGTTCCATGGCTTAGTAGTTGCGCGACGAAGCGCTGTCGGCCAGGGACTGACGGCCACGGCTGATCTGGGCAGTGACCTTCTTGAGGTTGTCCTCGAGCTGGGCAAGCACCTGGTCAACGTACTCGTCCGCGGCATAACGGGTGTCGTGGTCGTACTGGATGGCGTCATCGCGGATGCCATCGGCCTGGAGCTGTGCCAGGCGCACGACCTCCTGGTCGCCGGCCAGGATCATCGCCTGCTGCTGGGCATCGGCGATGATGGCCTCCGCCTGCTGGTGTGCCTGAGCGAGGATGTCATCACGGCCGCGCACGATGCGGCGTGCCTCGTTGAACTCCGTGGGGAAGCATTCACGAATCTCGTCGAGCAGGGCGTAGATGTCCTGCGCGTCGATGATCTTTTTGGTGCCGCCACCGCCAAAGGCGGGGGTCTTGCCTTCGTTGACTATCGTCTCGATCTCGTCGATCAAGCTCTCGATATCGATGTAGTCTCCCTGCTGAGGCATCCGAGCGCTCCTTTCGCCGCACGGACCAACTCCGCGCACATGCATAGCTAGCATCCAATAGTAACAGAACAGCTCCGTTATGGTGCGTCGCGATTGCCCACGAGCTTCTTCGACCGCCCGCGGCAGCGCTTGGACCGCCTAGCGCCGCTCCCCGTAGCGCTCGCGCAAATGGGCTTCCACGCAAGGCGGCACGAGGGCGCTCACCTCCGAGCCAAGCGCAGAGAGCTCGCGCACGATGCTCGAGGAGATGTAGCCGTACTCCGGGCTGCTCATGACGAACACGCTCTCCAGCTCGGGACTGAGCCTGCGGTTGAGGTCGGCCTGCTGCAGCTCGTACTCGAAGTCGGTGATGGCGCGCAGGCCCTTGACCACGCCGCCAGCACCCACCTCCTGGCAGAAGGCCACGAGCAGCCCCTCGAAGGGCGCGACGTCCACGCCCTCGATGCCCTGGCTCACGAGCGCCTCCCGCGCCATATCCACACGTTCGTCCAACGTGAAGGCCGTCCCGGTCCCCCGCTTGCCCACGCTCGCCGCCACCGCCACCGTGACGTGGTCGAAGAGGCGCGTCGCCCGGCGCACCACGTCGAGATGGCCATAGGTGATTGGGTCAAAGGTGCCAGGCACGACCACATGCCTGATGTTCGCGTCCATACCGTCCCCCTTGTCGAACCGTGGCATCGGCCCTAAGGCAGATAGAGCAGGTCCGTCGCCGTTATACCGTGCTTGTTGGGCTTGCGGGCGCGCACGCCCTCGATGCCCTGCGCTTCCAAATCCAGCGACGGCGCCTTGGCCGTGCGTTCGTACGTTATCACACATCCGTCAGCCAGCTGCCCCGAACGGTACAGCTCTCCGACCACGGCCGCCACGCGGTCGGCGGGCAGGGCATAGGGCGGGTCAAACACCAGCAGCCCAAAGGGCGCCCCCGGCAGCGGTCTGCCCTGAGACGCGACGCGCTCGATGTCGCCCTGGACCACGTTGGCCTGACGCTCGGCGCCCAGCGCGCGCAGGTTGGCCCGCACGCACGCCACGGCCGGGCGCGCCGAGTCCACGAAGGTCACGTGCGCCGCGCCGCGTGAGAGCAGCTCCAAGCCCAGCGCGCCCGACCCCGCGAAGGCGTCCAGCGCCGAGAGCTCCGAGATGTCGAGCCCAAAGGCCGAAAGGACCATGCTCGCGAAGCTCTCACGGTTGCGGTCGGTGGTGGGACGCGTGTCGCGCCCCTCGGGTGCGCGCAGCTCGCGTCCGCGCCATGCTCCACCCACGATCCTCATGTAGTCCCCTTCCGTCCGCTGGCTGCTAATTGAGTCCGTCGAGCACGTCGCGGTAGCGCGCCCTCACCTCTTGTGCGTAGGGCACGTGGCTGGCGTCCTCGAGGCGCGGGTCGTCCGACGCGATGTCGAGCGCCGCCGCATGCGCGATCTCCACCAGCTCGCTGTCTGCCTCCAGGTCCACCAGATGCAGGCTGACGCCCCCGGACTGGCGGTAGCCCAGCACCTCTCCCTCGCGCCGCAGGCGCAGGTCGAGCTCTGCCAGCTCATAGCCGTCCGACGTCTGCTCCAGCGCCGTGAGACGCTCGCGCGCCGCCGTGCGCTTGCGTGCGGCGCTCTCCAGGAACACCCGCCCTTCCACCGGGCCGCGCCCGACGCGCCCACGCAGCTGATGCAGCGTGGCCAACCCGAAGCGGTCGGCGTCCATCACCAGCATCACGGTGGCGTTGGGCACGTCCACGCCCACCTCGATCACCGTGGTGGAAACCAGCACGTCGATGCGCCCGTCACGGAAGGCGGTCATGACCTCGTCCTTCTCCGCGGCGCTCAGGCGTCCGTGGATGAGGCCGACTTCGAACTGTGGGAAGACGATCTCCCCCAGGCGCTGTGCCTCCACCGTCGCCGCGTGCAGCTTGGCCGCAGCCGCGCGTTGGCTCTCCGGCACGTCGTCCACGCCACCCGGCAGGTCCTCGCCCGCCTCGTCCGACTCATCCACCATGGGACACACGACATAGGCCTGCTGGCCTGCATCGACGGCGTCTCGTATGGCCGCGTAGGCCAAATCGACGTTCTCTGGCGTGATGGCCTGCGTGCGATACCCCGCGCCAGAGCTGGGACGCTGCCGTATGCGCGAGCAGGCGACGTCTCCGTAGACCGACAGCGCCAACGTGCGCGGGATGGGCGTTGCCGTCATCGTGAGCAGGTCGGCACCCACGCCCTTGCGCCGCAGGGCCGCACGCTGGTCCACGCCGAAGCGATGCTGCTCGTCAACGACCGCCACCGAGAGCCGAACGAATTCCATGCCCTCGGAGAGCACGGCCGTCGTTCCAAAGACCACCGTGGTGCGTCCCGCCGCAACGTCAGCCTCCACCCGCTCGCGCTCTGCCCCGCGCAGCTGCCCGGTGACGAGGGCCCAGCTCACGCCTATCTCATCCAGCAAAGGCCCGAGCTTGGCAGCGTACTGGCTCGCCAACACGCTCGTAGGCGCCATCATGGCTGCCTGCGTGCCCGTGTCAGCGGCGGCAGCGAGGCAGAAGGCAGCGACCGCCGTCTTGCCGGTGCCCACGTCGCCGAGCAGCAGACGCCTCATCACCTGCGGAGCCGCCATGTCGTCCAGTATCTCTCGGACGGCCTGTTCCTGCTCCTCGGTGAGCGCGAAAGGCAGTGCCGCGCGCAGGGCGGCCACGTGCGGGCCGTTCGTCACGTGGGCCACGGGCTGCACGCCCGCAAGGTCCAGCTCGCGCCGGCAGAGCAGCGCCAGCTGCAGGAACAAGAGCTCGTCGAAGGCCAGGCGCTGACGCGCAGCCTCGGCCTCGGCCATGCTAGCAGGGAAATGCACGGCGCGCAGGGCACGCGCCTCGCTCATGAGCCCCAGAGGGCCGAGCAGCTCGGGCTCGACCGGGTCGACCACGTCACCCGCCGAACCCAGCGCGGTAGACACGATCCTACGCATCCAGCCCGCGGAGATGCCCTGTGTGAGCCCATGCACAGGCAGGATGCGCTCCAAGGAGCTGGGGTCCGCAGCCGCTTTCGCGGCCTCGCCCGCCTTGAGCACCGTCTCGTGGAACGGGGACACCATCTGCTTGAATCCGTAGTTGAAGGTCACCTTGCCCGAAAAGGCGACCCAGTCGCCGACGGCGAACTGTCGCGCCAACCAACGCTGTTTGAAAAACACCACCTGCATGAGCCCCGTCTCGTCCACCACGGACAGCTCGAGCACGTGCATGTTGCGCCGTGGGGTCTTCTCGCGGATGCGGTCGACGCGCGCCACCACGGTGACGGTCGAGCCGACGTCGGCCGCGGCGATGCTGCTCACGTGCGTGAAGTCGAGGTAGCGATGCGGCACGTGCAGGAGCAGCTCGCGCACGGTGGAGATGCCCATGCGTCCGAGCGCCGTGCACAGGTCTGAGCGCATGCCGCGCAAGCGCGACACAGGAGCGCCCAGGCCCACGGTGTTCGTGAGCCTGGGCGCGGCCTCGCTCAGATGGGGGGTGCCGTGAGCGCCCATGCGGCCGGGCTACTCGATGGAGAAAACGACCGGGTACAGGGGCTGCTCGCCGCGGTGGGCATCGACCTCCAGGTCGGGCTCGGCGATCTCGATGGCATCACGCAGCTCGCCAAAGGCAGTGTCGTCCATGTCTGCGCCTGCGAGGATGGTGAGGATGTCTCCCTCGTCCTGCTCGAGGATGTGGTGGATGAGATCGAGGGTCACCTGCTTCACGTCGTTGCCCACGACCACGATCTCCCCGTCTGCGATGCCCATGACGTCACCGTCGTGGATGGGCGTGCCGTCGGCGGCAGCAGAGTCGCGCACAGCCGTGGTGACCTCGCCGTCGTGGACGTCCTCGAGCGCGTCGCGCATGGCTTCGACGATGTCCTCGAGCGAGGCCCCCTGATCCACCACCGCCATCGCCGAGAACTCCTGCGGCACGGACTTGGCGCGCACCACGACCACGTGCTTGTCCTCGCACGCGGCAGCAGCCGCCTCGGAAGCCATCACGATGTTGCCATTGCCCGGAAGCACGATGACGTTCTGGGCGTTGACGCGGTTCACGGCGTCCAGGATGTCGGCCGTCGACGGGTTCATGGTCTGCCCGCCAAACACGACGACGTCCACGCCCAACGAGTGCAGGATCTCCGCCTCGCCCGAGCCTGCGGCAACCGCCACGAAACCCAGCTCCTTGGTCGGTTCTTCGGCGCTCGCGGCAGCCTGCTTGTCGGCAGCGATGGAGGCGGTGCGGTCCTGGGCCTCCAAGTCCATGTTGTGGACGAAGACCTCGAAGATCTGGCCGTGCTCCAGCATGTGGCCGAGCACCACGTGCGGCTCGTTGGAGTGGACGTGGATCTTGTAGTCGGGATACGCGCCCACGAGCAGCTCGCAGTCGCCCATGGAGGACAGGAACGCCAGCGTGCCCGCCTCGTCGAAACCCTTGTCCTCGGCATGGAAGAGGAACTCGGTGCAGTAGCGGAACTCAGAGCCCGCCCAATCGTCGTTGATCTCGATGTCCACGCGACCGGCCACGACGTTCTTGGCGTCCTCGGCGCTCACCGTCGTCTCGATGGAGCGCAGGTCGCCGGCCTTGCCGAGCAGCGCGTTGGCGTAGCCCTCGATGAGGGTGGCGAGGCCAAAGGCGCCCGAGTCCACCACGCCGTTCTCCTTGAGCACGGGCAGCAGGTCGGGCGTGCGCGCCACCGACTCGTACGCCTCGGCCACGATGGCCTCGACCGTCTCGGAGACGTCCATCCTGCGCTGCTTGGCGCACCACTCGGCCTTGGCCGAAACGTCGCGCAGCACGGTGAGGATGGTGCCCTCCACGGGCTTGCGCACCGCCTTGAACGCGACCTCGCGACCATGGTGCATCGCCGCGGCGATGGTGCGCGGGGACAGCTCGTCGTCCGCGTCCACGAATCCCTCGGCGATACCGCGCAGGATCTGGCTGGTGATGACGCCGGAGTTGCCGCGGGCGCCCATGAGCGAGCCGTGCGTGATGGCGGCGGCCACCTGCTCGATGGTCGCGTTGGCGGGGAGCGCCTGGATCTCCTTCACCACGGTGCCGAGTGTGAGAGACATGTTGGTGCCCGTGTCACCGTCGGGCACGGGGAACACGTTGAGCTTGTTGATCTCGTCGGCTTTGTCCGCGACGGCTTGTGCCGCGACAGGGAAGAAGGTACGTATGTCTGAAGCGATGCTCATGCGAATGTCTCCGGTCTGGGCGCGCAGCGAGGCGTGCCGGCTACGTAGATACGAGGCGGGGCTTCCTGCCCCGCGTAACAGATGTGCTTAGCTGGTCCTCATGCCCTCGATGTGGACGGTCACGTCCACCGCGCCAATCTGGGCAACCTCGTTGAGCAGGTACTTGACCGAGCTGACGAGGTTCTCCGCAACGGAATTGAGGTTCATGCCGCGCTCAACGATCACGTGCAGGTCGATGTGGACGCCGTCCTGATCGGTGGCGACCTCCACGCCGCGGCGCAGCTTGCGATGGGGAAGCAGCGAGGGGGCGCCACTTCTGGCGTCGGCCTCAGCCATGCCCACGACTCCATAGCACTCCATGGCGGCGTAGCCAGCGATGTCCGCGATGCACCCGTTGGACACCCTGAGCGTTCCGGCGATAGCCTCAGACATGTTTGCTCCTTCTAGCGTGACCGCAAGCGGTCAGACGACAATCAACCCATGAGTATAGCGCAGCGTCTCTACAACGCTGCGTATGGACCCGGCTGTGGACAAGAATCGCGCAAAACAACAAAAGAGGGTCCCAAAGGACCCTCTCGAGCGATCATGTACGCCACAAAGACTAGGAACGGGCGACCTTGCCGGACTTCAGGCACGTGGTGCACACGTTCATCTTCTGCTTGCGACCATCCACGACGACGTGGACGCTCTGGATGTTCGGGCGGAACTTGCGGTTGACGGTACGGTGGGAGTGGCTGATGGAACGACCAGCAACCGGGTGCTTACCGCAGATCTGACAAACCTTGGACATGGTGGAACCTACCTTTGTGGCCTCGACGCATATGCGCCGCTTGAGTCGTGCAGTCAAGCATGTTAACACAGGATGGAGCGCGCGGGCCCTGAGCTCTGGCCCGACATCTTGTGTTCACAAGCGATGCACATACTAGCACTCCCGTGTCACCCGCGCAAAGCAAGGAACTACGAGCTTTTGTCGGTCGCGGGAACCGCAGAGATCGGCGGGCGGGCGTCTGCGTCGGCGCTGGCAGACCCATCGTCGAACAGGAACGCCGCGACGCAACCCGCAAGGCAGCTCACCCGCGCATGCGGCGCGCGCACCACGTTGGACACCCCGCGGTCATCGAGCAAGCCCAAGGTCGTGCGCTCGTAGTCCCACGCGAAGCCCTCCAGGCTCAGCTCGCTGTCCGGAGCCAAGGCAATGCTCGAGAATACCTGGCCACACGCATCGTCCGCGAGCTCCCAGCTCGTGCGTCCCTGCGGACTGAGCACACGGCACTCGAAGCCGTCCTCCACCATGCGTGGCCAACAGTCCGCATGGCGCGCGAGCACGCCAAAGACCGCAAGGCCGTGGTCGGGCCGTCCGCCGCTCACGCAGCTGAGGGTCACGCGCAGCTCATGTCCTGCGGCCAGTTCCTGCGCCAGACGGAAAGCCAATTCCAGGTCCGTCTCGTCCTTTTCGCGAGGGTGCAGGTCGCCGCGCACGCCCGCGTCACGGGCCTGACGCAGCGCAGACGGAGAGACGGTGTCGGCATCGCCGCAGAACAGCGTGGGCATGACATCGGCCCGCAGGCACCAGTCCAGACCGCGGTCCACGGCCACGATGGCAGCCGCGGAGCGTGCCAAGGAGGCCATGAGCCTCGCTTCGCTCGGGGATGGCGAGCCGCCCACCAAAAGGACCTCATAGGTCGTGCGTTCGTCCATCGTCGGCCCCTCCGCTGTGGCTTCCTTGTGCTTGGCTGCATTATCCCACGCAAAAGGGGTACAGTAACAGGGTTTGGAACAAGAAACCCAGCTGCGCCGGGCTGTCGCTAGTGCGAGCCGCGACGCAGCTCTCTGCGGGAGGCACAGGACTTATGGCTCGGTACGACTATCGCTGCGTGGATTGCGGTCACGTTTTTGAGGTGGAGCACCCCATGCTCGAACACCCCGAGGTGCTGTGCCCCGAATGCAAGGGCCAATGCAGCCGCGTCTTCTCCGCGAGCGCCATCCGTTTCTCCGGCAGCGGCTTCTACAACACCGACCAGCGCGGGGGCGGCTCGTCGACCCCCGCCACGAGCGGCAGCTCCGAGAGCTCGGGTGGCAGCAAGTGCGCCCACTGTTCGGGAGGTTCCTGCGACAACTGCGCGTGATCCACGCGATGCCACATTTCCCTCAGGCAAGTCTGCCACCCTCAAGTTCACGTTGAGGGTGGCAGACTTGTCTGAGGGAGAAATGCGCCATCGCGGCTAGCGAATGCGGCGCAGGCGAGCGAGGAAGTGCCCGTCGCTAGCGCCAGGGACGGGCACGCTGAGCCAGTCGGGCTCCTCACGCTCGAAGCCCGTGCCCGCGGCGCTCGCGAGGAACGCATCGACCACATCCTCATCCTCCGCACGGAGCACCGAGCACGTCGCGTAGTCCAGGCGGCCCCCGACGGCCACGCGCGCTGCCGACGCAGCCAGGATCTCGGCCTGCAGGGTCACGAGGCCCTCTGCCGCCCCCGCTTCCACGGCCGCCGGATCGAGATCCCAAGCGATCTCTGGATGGCGGCGCAGCGTGCCGCTTCCCGAACAGGGAGCGTCGACGAACACCTGGTCAAAGGCCTGGTCAAGCTCGAGCGGCAACGCGCGCTCGCCCAGTTTGCGCGCGTCGTAGCACAGGCAGCGCACCGCGTCGCCGGCATCGCGTGCCAAGCGGGCGGCGGCGACCTTGGTCTTGTACGCCACGCTGTCCACGCCCACGATGCGTGCCAAGCCACCGGCAGCCAACGCCTCCATCTGCAGCAGCAGCGTTTTGGTGCCTCTCCCCTGCCCGACTTCCAGCAGCAGCGAGCCCGGGGCTGGCGCCACCAGCCGCGCCACACGCTGGGCGGCCAGGTCGGCCACGACGAGCGTCACATCCTCAACGAGCCCCGAGCCCGCCAAACCGGCAGCATGGTCGAGGCGCCAGACGTACGGCAACTCCTCAGGCTGCGGGTCAAGCCCTTGGGCGCGCAGCAGGTCGGGCACGCGCTCCGCGTCCGGGCGCAGCGTGTTGGCACGCACCCACACGGGTGCCGGTCCCAGGCTCGCACGCGCGTAGGCATGCGCCTGGGCCAAGCCTCGATCGGCCGCGACGCGTGCCACCAGCCACGCAGGAAGGCCGTAGGCATCGGCCAGTCCGTTCACGTCACACGCGCCTTCGACGGCGCGGGCTCGCAACGCGCGCAGGCGCGGCAGCTCCTCGCGCTCCAGGCGCCGCAGCACGGCGTTGGCCATACCGCGCGCCCCACGATCGGCCAGCGACGCGAGCTCCACGCCCTGGCTTACGGCCACGTGTGGCGCGACGTCGGCATAGAGCAGCTCGTAGGCGGCCAGACGCAGCGCGTCACGCACGCGCGGGCGCAGCTTGGCCACACGCGCGTCGAGCAGCGCATCCAAGGCGCCGCGCGTGGACACGACCCCGAGCACCAGGCGGCTGCACAGGCCGCGATCCCTGGGGTCGAGCGCCGCCACCTCTGGCGAGGAGCGCAGCAGGTCACGAGCGCGCGCGTTGCGGGTCCGCTGCTGTGCCAAGACCTTGCAGGCGCAGGCGCGCGCCGGTGACAGCTTGCCCATACGACACTCCTTCCGCACGCTCCCCGGCATGCAAACCCGTCCACCGGGGGCCAAGGGTCAGACCCCGGCGGCCCCGTTCGGCCCTTTGCACCCGAGAATCCCATCTCCTGGAGCCAAGAAAAACAGTAACCGACGGTCCCGTTGGCCAAAATGGCCCGAGATTCCTAGCTCCCAGCGGCCAGAAACGGCGCCCGACACGGGCTGCCGGGCGCCGCACGCTTACAGCACAAGCATCCAAGGCCAAGCGGACGCCTTCCCAGCTACGCCACACCCCACGCACCGGACTTCTGCTGCAGCCCTGCCGCCCAGGCGACGACGTCCATCTCGCGCTTGCCGTCGGGCTTGACGCGCAGGGGCTCCAGCACGCCATCGGCGCAGCCGAGCAGCACGCGCCCCTTCAAGCGCAGGTAGGTGCCCGGCTCGGGGGCCTGCGCCAAGCTGTCGGCGGGCGCCACGCGGGCCACGAGCACGCGCAGTCCCCGACCGCCGACGCTGCAGCGCGCAGGCGCGGCATCGGCAGAGGCCTGTACGCGGCGGGCGTTGGCCAAGGCGCCGTCCTGCGGGTCGAGCGCCATCTCGGCCTTCGTCAGCTTGGCGGCGTAGGTCACGAGCGCCTCGTCCTGCGGCGTCCAGGCCACCGTGCCGTCCGCGATCTGCCCGAGGGCAGCCACGAGCTCGTCGGCGCCCAGGCGCGCAAGCGCGTCCATGAGCTCGGCGCAGGGGGTGTCGGCCACGGGCAGGCTCGCCTGGCGGCAGTAGGCGCCGGCGTCCAGGTCGTGCACGACCTCCATGATGGAGACGCCCGCGCGCTCGTCGCCTTCCAAGATCGCACGCTGGATGGGTGCCGCCCCGCGCCAGCGCGGCAGGCTGGAGGCGTGCACGTTGATGCAGCCGAGCTCGGGAAGCTCGAGCAGGCGGTCGGGCAGGATGGCTCCGTAGGCCGCCACCACGACGATGTCGGGCTGTGCGGCACGCAGCGCGTCCATCATCGCGTCGTCCACGCGGGAGCCCTCGTAGCAGGGCAGCTCGAGGCTCTCGGCACACGCCTTCACGTCACTGGGCACGAGCGCCTTGCCCCTGCCGCGCACGGCATCGGGGCGCGTGACGACGAGCGTGACGTCTGCCACGCGCGCGCAGGCCTCCAGGCTGGGCACGGCGAAGGCCGGGGTGCCCATGAAGACGAGGCGCAGCGGACGCTGGTCGTAGCTGATCTTTTCGTTCATTCCAACCTCCATGCGACGGGCGTTGCCGCGCGCAAGCGACGGGCCTACTCGGGACGGTGCGTGTCACCCGGGCGAGCGCCGGCGGCCAGCGCCTCGGTCACCTCGCGCAGCGCCTGCATGCGCTCAGCCGCAGGGAGGTGGTCCATCATCGTGATGCCGTGCAGGTGGTCGATCTCGTGCTGCAGGCAGACGCTCATGAGGTTGGAGCGCGCCTCGTAGCGCATGAGCACGCCATCGAGGTTGAGCGCCTCCACCACCACGTGCGCAGGGCGCGAGATGTGACAGGTGAGGCCCGGGAACGAGAGGCAGCCCTCGTCGAACTCGTAGAGCTCCTCGCTCGTCTCCACCACGCGCGGGTTGATGAGCACGTAGGGGTTGGGGTCGCTGTCGGGGCCGTAGTCGCAATCGATGACCACGATCTGGCGCAGCTCGCCGACCTGCGGCGCCGCAAGGCCGCAGCCTTCGGCGGCGTACATGTCGCGCAGCATGCGCTCGGCCAGGGCGCGGACCTCGTCGTCGATGACCTCGATGGGGGCGCACTCGGTGCGCAGGCGCGGGTCGGGGGTGACGACGATGTCGTCCAGGGGATTGATGGGTGCCATAACTGTTCCGTCCTCATGACATAGGGGTATTCACGGCCAACCATTATACCCGTGCCATCCGCGCCTATGCCTGGTGGCGAGCTTGTGCCAGGCACAAGTTCGCCAACCTACATCATGTCGTAGGCGTCGACGTCGACGGCCACGCTCACGCCCGACAGGCGTCCCAACCCAGCCACTGCGCCCGCCAGCGTGGGCCCCAAAGCGTAGTCGTGCGGCGCCTTGACCAGCACATGGCGACGATGACGGTCCTTCACCTTGGCACGCACGCAGTCACTCGGCCCCAGGACCTCCAGCTCCTCGGACGCATCGGACAGGGCCAGCGCGAGCTCGAGCGACGCCCTGCGCACGGCGCCCTCGTCAGCGCCGGTGAAGATCACGTTGCCCAAGCGCGTGAAGGGTGGGTAGCCCGCCTCGTGACGGTCGGCGAGCTCGGCGTCGAGGAAGGTGGCGCGATCGTGCGTGGCCACCGCGCGGATGGCCGGGTGCGACGCCCAATAGGTCTGCACTATCACGCGCCCCGGCCTCTCCCCTCGCCCGGCGCGGCCCGCCACCTGCTCCAGCAGGTCGTAGGTGCGCTCGGCCGCCCGGAAGTCGGGAAGCTTGAGCGAGGTGTCGGCGTTCACCACCCCCACAAGCGTGACCTCAGGAAAGTCCAGGCCCTTGGCGATCATCTGCGTGCCCACGAGCACCGCGCAGGGGCTCGCGTCGAACTGCTCCAGGAGCCGCTGGTGCTCGCCTTTGCGCCGCGTGGAGTCCGCGTCCATACGGATCACGTCCACGTCCGGCCCCAAGAGCAACGCCAGCTCGTCTTCCACCCGCTGCGTGCCGATGCCAACCTGGGCCAGGTACCGGCTGCCGCACGCGGGACAGGCGCTCGCGGGATGCGGGTAGGCCAAAACCGACCAGCTGCGGTCGCAGCTGTGGCAGACCAGCAGATGTCCGCGCTCATGGTAGGTGAGCGCCGTCGAGCAGTGCGGACAAGTGGGCACGCAACCGCAGTCACGGCACATCAGGAACGGGGCGAAGCCGCGGCGGTTGAGCAGGAGCACGGCCTTTCCCTTGCGCTGTGCCACATCCAGCAGCGCGTCGCGCAGGGCTCGTGAGAACACCGACCGGTTGCCGCTCGCGAACTCGCGGGTAAGGTCGACGACCTCCACCTGCGGCAGCACGGCGCCGCCCGGCCGCTCGGGCATCTCCACGCGCGTCCAGCTGACGCCGTGCCAGCTCCCCACGCGGACCCTGCCTAGGCTCTCCAGCGAAGGCGTCGCGCTGCCGAGCACGAGCGCCGCGCCGCGCCTGCGCGCGAGCTCTGCCGCCACCTCGCGCGCGTGGTAGCGCGGGGAGCTGTCCTGCTTGTAGGAACCTTCGTGCTCCTCGTCGATGATGATGAGGCCGGGGTCAGGCAGCGGAGCGTAGAGCGCCGAGCGCGCCCCCACGACCACGCGCGCGATGCCTTGGCGCACGAGGTCCCATTGGTCGAAGCGCTCGCCCGTGGACAGGCGCGAGTGCAGCACGGCCACACGGTCGCCGAAGCGGCTGCGGAAGCGCCCCACCGTCTGGGCTGTGAGCGAGATCTCCGGCACGAGCACGATGGCGCCGCGGCCGGCGCGCAGGACCTCCTCGATGGCCGAGAGGTACACCTCGGTCTTGCCCGAGCCCGTAACGCCGTCCACCAGCACCACATCGCCTGCGCCAGCGGCCACGGCCCCACGTATCTCCGACAGCGCCAGGCGCTGGCCGCGCGTAAGCTGCGCGGGACGGGTGGCCTGCGCCGAGGACAGCGTGGTCGCGGCGTCCGTGCCCCGCACGTGCCGATGGGCAAAGACCGTCACTGCCCCGCGCTTGGCCAGAGCGTTGACCGCCGTGCGGGCGCCGGGCACGAGCACAGAGAGCTCGGCCAAGCGCAGTGAGCCCGCGCCGAGCGCCTCGAGCACCTGACGCTGGCGCAACGCGTTGCGCGGAGGCTCGTAGGCACGGCCCTGCTCCGTGAGGGCCGCCCAACGCTCGTCGACGGGCTTGGCCTGCTCGACCACGAGCTCCCAGGCACCGCCCTCCTGTGAGCGCTGCATGCGCGTACCCTGGCCCGGCGGCAGCAGGAGACGCACGCAGTCCACGAGCGGAGCGGCGTACTCCTGCGCCATCCACAGGGCGAGCTGCGCGGCCGTGCGGTCGAACGCCGCAGGCGCGAGCACGCCGAGCACGGGCTTGAGCTTGGACTCGTCTACGCCCTGCGGCGGCTCGGTGCAGGCTTCCACCACGTAGGCCACCACGTCGCGCCTGCCAAAGCTCGCCAGCACCGTGCAGCCCACGCCGACCTGGTCCTCCAGCTCGGGCGGGACGACGTAGCTATAGGGCTTGTCCAGCGCGCGCGTGGGGATGTCCAGTACCAGGGAGACGTACAAGCCCGCCCCTTAGGCCTGGGCCTTGGCGATGGCCGCGCGCAGCTCGTCCACGCGGTTGGTCGCCTCCCAGGTGAAGTCGGCGTCGTCGCGGCCAAAGTGCCCGTAGGCAGCCGTCTTGCGGAAGATGGGGCGGCGCAGGTCCAGATCGCGGATGATGGCGCCCGGGCGCAGGTCGAAGACCTGCTTCACGGCGTCCTCGATCGCACGGTCGTCATAGGCGCCCGTGCCGTGGGTGTCCACCAGGACCGAGACCGGGCGCGAGACGCCGATGGCATAGGCCAGCTCCACCTCGCAGGTGCGCGCCAGGCCGGCGGCCACGACGTTCTTGGCCACCCAACGCGCGGCGTAGGCTGCCGAACGGTCCACCTTGGTGCAGTCCTTGCCAGAGAAAGCGCCGCCGCCATGACGGCCCATGCCGCCGTAGGTGTCCACGATGATCTTGCGGCCCGTGAGGCCGGTGTCGCCCATGGGGCCACCCACGACGAAGCGCCCGGTGGGGTTCACGAATATCTCCGCGTTCTTCCATGCGATGCCAGCGTCATTAAGCACCGGGCCAATAACGTGCTCAATCATGTCGTCCTTGA
>CACXFF010000237.1 GCA_902766805.1 uncultured Coriobacteriaceae bacterium
ACCTTGGGCATCGGGCGCGGGTTGCCCTTGCGGTCCAGACGTTTGGCCTGCGGCAGCTGCCGGTAGACGCGCTGGCCGTTGAGCTGGGATACGGAATAGGTGGGCATGGGAGTCCTTTCGCGGGGAGCCCTAGACGACGGACCCCTCGGCGCACGGCCGTGCGGCGAGGGGTCTTCTGTGCGGCACGGCGGCCGCACCAAACACGTGATGGGGGTCGGGCTTACTCAGTGGCCTCGGTAGCCTCGGCAGCCTCGGCAGCCTCGGCAGCGGCTTCCTCGGCAGCCTGCGCAGGCTCCTCGGCAGCGGGCTCGGTGGCCTCAGTGGCCTCGGCAGCGGCTTCCTCGGCGACCTCGACCTCGACGGCCTCGGCGGGAATCTCGGTGGTGTTGCCCTCGGTGGCGGCGGCAACCGTGTCCACCACGCTGCTCACGGCGTCGCCCACGGCAGCCGCAGAGCTGCTCACCTGGTCGGACAGGTTGGCGCGGATCTCTTCCATCTTCTCGCGCGCAAGGTCGACCTTGGCACGCAGGTCATCGGCGGCGCCGGAATCTTCGGCTTGGCCCCTGACGGCGGCGACACGCTCGGCGACGGCGCTGTTCACGGTCTGGGTGCTGCGCTCGTAAGTGTCCACCGCGCTGTCCCATGCGTCGTTGACGGCGTCAGCCGCCATCGCGCGGGACTCAGCGCCCGAACGCGGGGCGAACAGCATGCCGGCAACCACACCGAGGCCAGCGCCCACGACGCCACCCAACAGGAAACCCAAGAAGCCACGCTTTGCCATGATTCCTCCTTGATCATTCTGGGGCCTCTGGGCACCCAGGCCAGTACTTATCCCAACGTTATACCTCAGCTGCGACCCGTGCGCACAGGCGCGCAAGCAAAGAGGCATTCCTGCAGCGCAAGCGGCAGGCAAGGGCCACTACGCCACGCCTCGCACCAGGTTCACCAGGCCGTCCACGATGGCGTTCACGTCGGGCTCGGTGGAGGCGTCGCCATGGTTGAACGCCCACTCGCAGATCCACGCGGCACTGGAGAGCGCGCCGGCCGTGAGGACGTCATCGGGGCAGGAGAGCTGGACGTCGAAGCAGCGCTCGTCCGCCTCGGCGCCACGTGCGGGCATCGTGCGGCCCGACGAGATCTCGCCGCCCAAGCCGGTGCGCGCCATGAGCTCCACGGTCACGTGCTCGAGCAGGTGCGGCAGCTCGGTGGCGGGCATGGCGTCCTTGAAGGTGGTGCCCCGGTCGCCCAAGCAAGCGTGCTCGGTGATCTCGGGCATCAGGCGGTAGACGAGCGTGGTACCCACGAGGTCCTGGTCGGTGGTGAGCGGCGCCTCGTCGCCCACGCGCACGCAGGCGGTGAGGTAGCGGTCGTCGATGGTAACGCTGCGGATGTCAAAAACCTGAGGCATGGAAGCTCCTTTTGTGCCAATGGTCGTCCGAAGCACGATTGTACGCCCAATGACGGGACGCGCGCCCGCACGTCGGCGCAGGGTTGGCTAGTCCTCGTTGGCCTTGTTGGCCTTGCCGGTATCGTTGTCCTTGCCGGACCGGGTGGTATCGCCGGGCTTGACGAGCTTGCCAGGCTTGGCGGCATCGCCAGACTTGCCGGCCTCGTCGTCGGAGGCGGGCGTCTCGGGAGCAGTCACGCGCAGCAGAGCGATGCGCCGGCCGCGCACGGACTGCACGCGGAAGGTGTAGCCCTTGCACTCGAACACGTCGCCGGGGCCCGGAACGCTGTCGGCCAGGTCCAGGACGAAGCCCGCGATGGTCTCGAACTCCTCGGAGTCCTCGATGGGCCAGCCCAACTCGATGGCGTCGTCGATGGAGAAGCGCCCGTCCACGAGCCACTCGCGCGGTCCGAGCTGCGTGAGGTACTTGTTGTCGGGGTCGAACTCGTCGGCGATCTCGCCCACGACCTCCTCCACGATGTCCTCGATGGTGATGATGCCTGCCGTGCCGCCGTACTCGTCCACCACGATGACCATCTGCTCATGGGAGGACTGCATCTCGGACAGCAGCGGGAAGATGTCTTTGGTGTCGGGCACGAAGCTCGCCGCGCGCAGGAAGCCCGCGATGGGCTTGTCGGCAGCTTTTTCGTCCACGATGGGACCCAGCAGGTCCTTGATGTGCGCCACGCCCACGATGCGGTCCACGTCGCCGTGGTAGACCGGGATGCGACTGAAGCCCGTGCTGCGCATGGCCTCGAGCGCCTCACGGCAGGTGACCGTGTCCTCGAGCGACGTCATGTCCACGCGCGGCACCATGACCTCGCGGGCTTTGGTGTCGCCCAGGTCGATGACCTCGTGGATCATGGACTTCTCCTGGTCGGTGAGGTCCTCGCTGTCCGTGACCAGGTACTTGATCTCCTCTTCCGAGACCTCCTGGCGGTCGTCGGTGCTGGCGATGCCCAGCAGCGAGGCCAGGGCGTTGGCGCTCGCCGACGTGAGCAGCACGAGCGGGCGAGCGATGGTGGAGAACACGCTGAGGGGACCGGCCACCGACTTGGCGACACCCTCGGCATTGGCCATGGCGATGCGTTTGGGCACGAGCTCGCCCACCACGATGGAGACGTAGGAGACGATGAGGGTGATGAAGATCGGCGCCAAGCCCGTGGCCAGGCCGGGGTCCATGCCCAACCCGCTCATCCAGTGTGCAAAAGGCTCGGACAGGTTGGTCGCCGCGAATGCCGAGCTGAAGAAGCCGACCAGGGTGATGCCCACCTGGATGGCCGCGAGGAAGTTCGAGGGGTCGGCCGCCAACGCCGCGGCGCGCGCCGCCCGGGCGTCTCCCTGCTCGGCCTCGTGGTCCAGCAGGACCTTCTTGGCCGTGGACAGGGCCATCTCCGAGCAGGAGAAGTATCCGTTGACGAGTGTGAGCAGGAACGTAACGATGATGCTGACTGCTATGTTCATGCGCGGGGACGCGACCTCCTCGGTCCTTTTGGCAACTGGTTAACTATACCAAAGCAGCCCCCTGCACACGAAGCGCGGGAGGAGGGTATGGCCCCTTCTCCCGCGCAAAAGTCCCAAAAGTCCCCAACCGGAACCCAAAGGAGGGCAGCTCCTAGCTCTGGAGACGCTTGATGTCGTCGAAGGCGCCGGCGTCCTCCATCTGCTGCAGCGCACGCTCGCCCTCCTCCGCGATCTCGCGGAACTCGGCGATGGTCTGCTGCATCTGCGGCAGAGCGCGCTGCTTGTAGGTGGAGATGTCCTGCAGCGCGGCGAGCGCGTCGTTGAACGCGGCCTTGAGCGTCTCGGGCGAGATGGCGGCCTCGGTGGCCTGCTGCTGGATGGCCACGCCCTGCTCGCGCAGCATGCGGCTCGTGGCGCTGATCATCTCGTTGGTCGTGGCGTTGAGCGCCTGGACCTTCTCGAGGACGATCTTTTGGTTGTAGAGGGCGCCGGC
>CACXFF010000238.1 GCA_902766805.1 uncultured Coriobacteriaceae bacterium
CCCCTGCGATGCGGCTTTCCCCAGGCTTCCCCTCCCCCAAGCCGAGGCAGGCAAAAGCTCCGGCAGGCCCCTCAGGCCAAGGCAGCTGAGACGGATGTCGCAGCGATGCAGCTCGCCTACCTGCGACTCCACGCTCGGCAGCCGCCAGAGCTCCCCCGCGGGCTCAGGCTCGGCGGGCTCCAGACCTACCCGCGGGCTCACGCCCGGCAGCTGCCAGAGCTCCCCCGCGGGCTCAGGCGTAGAAGCCCGGAGGATAGTAGCGCCGCACGCTCAGCTGGTTGAGCTGCCAGCGCGCCTTGGGCAGCTCAGGCGCCTCCGGCCCGCGGCCGCCCACCTGTTGTCCCAGCTCCACCAAACGCTCTCCGTCTATGAGCTGGACGCCTGCCTGCCGCGCGTAGGCCAGCGCCGGCTGCGCGTAGGTAGAGGTGGTCACGAACAGCAGGTGGTCAGCCTGCTGCACGCTGTTGGCCCCCACGAGCTTCTGGATCGCGGGACGCGACACGGGATGGCCAGAGCCATAGCACTTGCACTCCACCAGCCACGTCTCGCCGCCCGCGTCCAAGCGGATGTCGTAACCCCCATCGTTCGTCGGGGGCGTAACGCGCGCCGAGTAGCCCATCTTGCAGAAAAGCGCCGCGCAGTACCGTTCGAAGTCCGTGGGGCGGTCTTGGAAGCGCTCGACCAACTCCTGCGTGCTGCGGGCACCACGCTCGCGTTCCGCGCGGGCCCGTTCGCGCGCCAGGCGCTCGCGTTCCTCGGCACAGCTACCCACGTCCACGCCATCCAAGCGCAGCACGTCCACCAGCGTCATGAGCGCGCAGGGGTCGGGATGCGTGACGGTGTAGCGCCCCAAACGCAGGGCGCAGCCTGGCCATATGATGGGATTCTCCGCATGGCGCCGGTCGGGAGAACCGTCGTGCGTGGCATAGGTATAGCGCGGGAAGCCCAGGTCAAAGGAGGGCTCGGGCCAAGGGCGCAGCTGCATGCGGGTCCGATAGTCGGGCAAGCCGACGAGGTCGCGATGGCCATAGCGCCGGACGAACGACGCCACGCACAGGCGCCACCACAGCACGCGGCCGACCCACAGCGCCGCCAACGCGCCGGCCAAGCCGAGCACCAGCGCCGTGATCAGCTGTCCGTTGCCCACGCTCTCGCCTCCCCTCGTCCAAGCGTCCCGACAGGCCGCTGCCACTAGATGAGAACCCATTCTAGAGCCCCGCTCGGACAAAAAAGGCAACGCCGTCCAGACGAGCCAAGGGCGAGGGTCCTACGCCAGCCGGACGGGCAACGCTCTCAGACGGACGGCCAGAAGCAAATACCCGCCCGAGCGACCGCGCCCTCGTCCACCTGAACAGCCGGCAGTGCCACAGACAAGGCCCCCGCGCCCGCCACAAACGAGCACGGGGGCCTCCTTGGCTCCGTCTTTGTTCTCCCCGGGCGGGCGAGGAGACGACCCTTAGCAACACATGACGAACGGCAGCGCGGGGATGTGGGCACTGTTGTAGAGGTTGAGGCAGTGCGCGTTGGACTGGCCATAGCTCACGCTCAGCTCGGAGCTGGGCTCGCGCTGCAGGTCCAGGACCAGGCAGTCGCCCTCGGCGTGCGCCGCAAAGGGCAGGGCCCTGTCACCGCAGTGCAGCCGCAGGTCATCCACTTCGGCCCCTTCGATCGTCAGACCGTCCCCCGCATGGCAGAAGCGTATCGTCACGCGCGCACCCACACGCTGCGCCTCAGTCACGCGCGGCGCGTCGGCCAACAGCCCGTGGCCGTAGAGGTGGCACAGTGCCAAAAGCGCCAAGCGCTCGCCTACGGGCCGCTTGACCTTGGGGTGGATGTCATGGTCATCGCCCATGTCGCCTATCGAGCAGAGCCAGACGCCCTCGGTATCATCGGCAACCTCCTGCTGGCAGGCGCGAATCGCGTCATAATCCCCCGCCGGCAGGCCCATCCACGACCCGAACCCTGACAGCTGCACGACCAAAAAGGCCAGCTCCGGATCGTGCCACGCCGCACGCCAGTCGGCGATGATCGCGCGCAGAGCAGTGGCGTAGCGCGGCCGCGCCGCGGGTATCTCATCGTCGCTCTCGCCTTGGTACCACAGCACGCCGCGCGCCGCGAAACCCGCGATGGGCAGCACCATGTGCGTGTACAGGGCGCCGGGCGCCTCTTTGGTCGGCGTGAGCAGCTCGGGACGAACGTCCGCGGACTCGCCGTCGGCCGATGCGCCAACGTCCAACCCGCCCACATCGGCAGGGCCCGACGCCTTGGCCGCCTCGGCACGCATGAACTCGGCGATTTCGGCCTCGTTGGGCGTGCGCGGGAGGAAGAACTCGTTCCATGCGGGCCAAGTCGCATAGCCCTTGTCGTTCTTGGGATTGAGGCGCCCTTGGGCCAAAAGCTCCGCGTACGACAGGTCGCCCAGTTGTGCGTCAAAGGCCGCTGCCTGCTCGGGCTCCAACGCGCGGGCGTGGTCGGCGCGCATCCACGCGCTCGAAATCGTGCCGCCATAGTTGCAGCCCACGATACCGATGGGCACGTCGAGGCGCTCTTCCAGCACGCGCGCGCAGTAGTACGCGACGGCCGAGAAGCGGTCCAGCTCCTCGGGCGAGGCCGTGCGCCACACGCCCGCTTCGCTGTAGTCGAAGTCCTCCAGCTGGCCCGGGTAGGAGCATTTGGGAGCGTCATAGAAGCGTATGCGCTCGTTGGCACAGCTCGCGCGCGCCTCCTCGAGTTCGCGGTCGTAGCGCATCCAATACTCCATGTTGGACTGGCCGGCCGCCACGAACACTTCGCCCACGGCCACGCGCGTGAGGCTCAGACGCTCCGTGCCCGACACCACGTCGAGGGTCTCTTGCTCGGAGCTGTGCAGGGGCGCCAACTCGCAGCGCCATTGGCCCGCGTAGTCGGCAGCACTCGTCGCCTCTTGGCCTTGGATCGCCACGCGCACGACCTCGCCCGGGACCGCGGTGCCCCACAGTTCGAGGGCTTTGTCCCGCTGCAGGACCATTCCATCGGCAAAAATGCGTGCGAGCGTGAGCGCCATGGTGCCTCCCCGAAAAGGATTGATTTTGATATGGCCATGGTATGCCCATCGACAGCGAAGTGCCCTGGCGAATACGTCAATGGCACGCCACCGTCCGCAGGACCACACGCCGCGCGTTAGAGCTCCATGCCCATCAGGATCACCGAGTTCTCACGTGCGAACCCTTGTCGCGCATACCACTCCGGCAGGTAGCCGTCGGCGCTCGTGATGAGGTTGATGCCCGCCATGCCACGCGCGCGCATGTCGGCCTTGCAGCGCTCCAGCAGCTGGGTGGCGATGCCTTGGCCTTGGAAGTCGGGGTGGACGGCTAGGTCGTTGATCTCGAAGGTCCGACCATAGTGGAACAGCATGGACGCCCCGAGCAGAAACCCTGCGACCTGGCCATCTACCAGGTATTCCATGCCATAGGCCTGTGGCGATTCCAGGATCTCGCGCACGTGCACTTCGGCATCGGCCGGCTGCCACGCGTCGTTCCACGGCTCGCCCGAGAAGGCCGTCGCATAGATCTCGCCGTAGCGCGCGAGGTGGTCCATCGTCATGGGTTGCATGGTGCTCATGTCGTCCTCCTTCGTCACGGGCATCGGGGCCTGCGTTCCTCGGTCATCCGTCCCATCGCCATCAGACGTCCGCCCCGCAAGCGTATTCTACGCGCGCAGCGCCTCGGCCGCCCAAAACAAACCCGGTCGCGACGCCACGCTGGGACACCGCGCGCCACGCGCCCGCTTAGCCGTTACCAAACGACCAGAGCGACGTTTGCACGCCAGGCAGACCGCAGGCAAGAGGCTGTCCCCGCTCCAGCCCCACAGCCGCGCCGGGACCC
>CACXFF010000239.1 GCA_902766805.1 uncultured Coriobacteriaceae bacterium
TGTTACCGCAGAGCCTTCGGCTTCCCGGTAACAAGCGTGCGAGGGCTCCGGCCCAGCCGCGCGTTGGCCAAGTCACGGCCCCCGCCACGCCAAACGCGCCCCGCGCCCGCAGCCGTCCGACGCCCGCACGCCCCAAGCAGCCCCGCGCTGCCTGGGGCTCCTTGTTACCGCAGAGCCTTCGGCTTCCCGGTAACAAGCGTGCGCGGGCTCCGGCCCCGCCGCGCGCTGGCCAAGGCATGGCCCCCGCCACGCCAAGCGCGGGGCCTCACCTCTTGCCGAATGCATCGCAGCCCTCGCCGCATTCAGCCCGCCGTTCGCGCGCGCTCTCGGCACAATGCGAGGGTGTACGCCCAGCTTTCTGCGCTGTTTTGGGTGAACAGCGAGCACAAGGAGGTTCCCCCATGCCTGATTCCATCCGCAAGGTCAACGTCGTCGGCCACCAGCACCCCGACACCGACTCCATCTGCGCCGCCATCTCCTATGCCTACCTCAAGAACCAGATCGATCCCGAGACCGAGTACGAAGCCCGTCGCGCCGGCGCCATCAACCGCGAGACGGCGTTCGTGCTCAACCACTTCGGCTTCGAGGAGCCGCGCCTCATCACCACGGCCACGCCGCAGATGAAGGACGTCACCTACAACACCGCCGCCGCCATCGATAGCGAGACGAGCCTGCTCGCCGCCTGGAACCGCATGCGCGACGACCACACGTCCACCCTGTGCATCGCCGACGAAGAGGGCAACCTGCAGGGCCTCATTGCCGTGCGCGACGTGGCCAACGCCAACATGGACATCCTGGATTCCGAGGTCGTCGGCCGCAGCGAGACCCTCTTCTCCAACATCATCGAGACGCTCAACGGCGAGCTCATCGTGGGCGACCCCGACGGCCGCGTGACCAAAGGCCACGTGATCGTAGGCACCAGCCCCGAGATGATGGAGGACATCCTGGAGAAGGGCGACGTGGTCCTCACCACGAACCGCTACGACACCCAGGATTACGCCGTGCGCGCCGGTGCGGGCGTGCTCATCGTTTGCAACTCCGCCCGCGTGAGCAACGTGGTGAAGGAAACCGCCGAAGAGCGCGGGTGCGCCATCATCGCCACCAAATGGGACACCTACGCCGCCGCGCGCCTGGTGACCATGTCCATCCCCGTGCGCGCCAAGATGCTCGGTGGCGAGCACGTGCACCGCTTCTCGGTCAACACTCCGGTCGAGGACGCCGAGAAGGTCATGGCCAAGACGGGCCACCGCTTCTTCCCCGTGCTCGACGAGGAAGGCCACTACTCGGGCATCGTGACCTCGTCCGACATCATCTCGCCGCGCAAGAAGCACCTCATCCTCGTGGACCACAACGAGCGCCAGCAGGCCGTGTACGGCTTGGAGCAGGCCGAGATCATGGAGATCATCGACCACCACCGCCTGGGCTCCATCGAGACCGCCGGCCCCGTGATGTTCCGCAACATGCCCGTGGGCTGCACCTGCACCATCATTTACGACATCTACCAGGAGAACGGCGTGGAGATTCCGGCCAACGTCGCCGGCCTCATGCTCTCCGCCATCCTCTCCGACACCCTGTGCTTCCGCAGCCCCACCTGCACGCCCAAAGACAAGTACGTGGGCGAGCAGCTGGCCAAGATTTGTGGCGAGGACATCGACGAGTATGCCGACGCGATGTTTGACGCCGGTGCCGACCTCACGGGCCGCACGGCCGACGAGGTCTTCAACTCCGACTTCAAGGTGTTCAGCCGCGGCGACGTGCGCTTCGGTGTGGGCCAGGGCTCGTTCATGACCGAGGCCAGCCGCAAGGCCGCCGAGGAGCTCGTGGGACCGTACCTGATCGACGGCGCCACCATCAACGAGCTGCCGATGGTGTTCTACCTGTTCACCGACGTGAAGACGCAGACCTCCGACATGCTGTACTGGGGCGCCGCGGCTGAGGAAGTCGCGCACCGCGCCTTCAACGTGGACCCCATCGACGGCGTGGCCGTGCTGCCGGGCGTCGTCAGCCGCAAGAAGCAGGTCATCCCCGCGCTCATGGAGACGCTGCAGCGCATGCAGGAGGAGCAGGAGTAGGACGCGGGCTTTCCGCAGCGATACATGCGAGGAGGGCGGTCCGGTGCCGGGCCGCCCTCCTTTTTGCATGCGCGAGCTTGGTCCTTTGGCCGCGCTCCCGGTTCCTTTCTTGCGTGCGTTGCGGTGTCGAACGCCCGCCATTCCTGCCGTCGTGCCGGCGCCCCCGGACCTTGGCTCGCGGGTGCACGATGCCCTGGAGATCGCTCTTACAGGTAACTGATGAGCTCGTCTACCTGTTCTTGCGTGGTCGCCCAGCTGGTGCACAGGCGGATGGCGGTGTGGGTGGCGTCCACCGGCTCCCAGACCTCGTAGGCCACGTGCTCGCCCAGCTCGGCCAGGCGCTCGTTGGACAGCACCACAAAGGTCTGGTTGGTGGGGGAGTTGGCGTGGAACGTGTAACCCCGCTCCACGAGCGCGGTGCGCAGCTGCTCGGCACGCGTGACGCCGTTGGCACCGAGGCGCAGGTAGAGGTCGTCGGTGAAGAGCGCGTCGTACTGCAGACCAAGCACGAATCCCTTGGCCAGCAGCGCGCCGTGCCGCTTGGCCTGGGTGGGGAAGTGGTGCGGGGCGCCGTGACGCGGGAACACCACAGCCTCGCCAAAGAGCGCGCCCACCTTGGTGCCGCCGATGTAGAAGGCGTCCGCGAGCTCGGTCAGGCAA
>CACXFF010000240.1 GCA_902766805.1 uncultured Coriobacteriaceae bacterium
AGCAGGTCGTGGGCGTTCACCAGTAGGTCGTCGAAGTCCATGGCGTTGGCCCGCGCGAGGCGGCGCTGCAGCTCCTGGTAGATGCGCGCGGCGGCGCGGTCCTGGGGGCTGGCGGCCTGGTCTTGGAACTCGTCGGGCCCGACCATGGCGTTTTTGGCGGCGGAGATGCGGGCGCGCATGCCGTTGAGCGGGAACTGCTTGGCCGGGATGTCCAGGTCGTCCATGATGGCGCGCACCAGCCGGCGCGAGTCATCGTCGTCGTAGATGGTGAAGTTGTTGCCGTAGCCGATGAGGTCGGCGTCGTCGCGCAGGATGCGCACGCACATGGCGTGGAAGGTGCAGATCCACATGCCGCGCGTGCCGCCTCCCGGCAGCAGGGCCTGCAGGCGCTCGCGCATCTCGGCCGCGGCCTTGTTGGTGAAGGTGATGGCCAGGATGTGCCAGGGGAAGACGTCCTCGTCGGCCACCATGTGGGCGATGCGGTAGGTGAGCACGCGCGTCTTGCCCGAGCCCGCGCCGGCGAGCACGAGCAGCGGGCCTGTGGTGCACTCGGCGGCCTCGCGCTGGGCGGGGTTGAGTGCGTCGAGCTTGACGGGCGGGTAGCTGGGGCGCGGGCGCGGGGTGGGCGCCGGCTGGCCGGGCGTGGGTGCGGCGGGTGCCTGGCCGACCTGCGTGCCAAAGAGCGCCGCCTGTGTGGCGCCGCCCGAAGGCACCGGCGCCGGTGTCGCCTGCTTGCCTGTCTGCTGGGCAAAGAACGGGAACAGCCTGCTGTCCGCCATGTCGCTCCAATCTCATCGGTCGCGCATGCGCGCGAGTGAACAACCATACTAGCCGAGGGCACGGACAAAAAACAAAACGTCGACACCAGATACTCAATTCATTGGCCGCTTGGACCTCGCGCGGGGGAGCGTTATCGGGTATCGTTCCAAAGATGGAACAACGCGCCACGGCTGGGAGGCAGACATGAACAGCACGACGAGGATCGGCATCATCGGGGCCATGGACATCGAGGTGGAGACCCTGCGCAGCCACATCACGCACGGCAGCGTGGACCTGCGCTGCGGCATGGAGTTCGTGCACGGCACGCTGGGTCGCAGCGAGGTCGTGCTGGTCATGAGCGGCGTGGGCAAGGTCAACGCCGCCCTGTGCACCCAGGTGCTCATCGACAGGTTCGGCGTGGGCGCGGTCATCAACACGGGCGTCGCGGGCGGCGTGGCCGACGGGCTGACCGTGGGCGACATCGTGGTGGGCACCGACTGCGTCTACCGCGACATGGACGTCAGGCCGCTCGGCTACGGGCTGGGACAGGTCCCCGGGATGGACACGCTGACGTTCCCCATCGACGAGCGCCTGGCCACGAACGCGGTGCTCGCCGCGGAGTCCGAGGGCCTCAAGGACCGGGTCGTGCGCGGCCGCGTGGCCTCGGGCGACACGTTCGTCGCCTCGGTCGAGGAGAAGGATTTCGTCCGAGACAACTTCGGCGCCGCCTGCGCCGACATGGAGGGCGCCGCGATCGCGCACGCGTGCTATCTCAACCACACCCCGTGCCTGGTGATGCGCGTGATCTCCGACACCGCCGACGGCGCGGCCGCGGAGGACTATCCCACGTTCAAGGTGCAGGCCGCCAACGCCTGCGCGTCGATCGTGGAGCGCATGAACGTGAGCTTCGGCTCGGGCAAGCGCAGCACCACCTGGGGCCTGTAGTCCACGCGTTGGTACTGTAGAGGCTTTGGCTCCCAGGCAACGACGAGCGAAGCAAAGAGTTTTGGGGCGGCGGCGGGCGATGCCAACACGGCGCGCCCGCCTCGGCCTTACAAGGCGCCCCTGCGTGGCGCACACACGAAAGGACCCACATGACGCGCAAGTGCAACATCATCACCGACTCCTGCTCGGACCTCACCCAAGCCTATTGCGACGAGCACGACCTCACCGTCCTGCACTTCACCTACGCCGAGGCCGGCAAGGGCGACGAGGGCTTCAGCGGGGTGGACGACCTGTTCGTGAGCCGCACGCCGCACGAGTTCTACGACGCCATCCGCGGCGGCGCCATGCCCATGACCTCCCAACCCTCGCAGGGCGAGATGGAGAACGTGTTCCGCGCGGCCATCGCGTCGGGCGTGCCCACCGTGTACCTGTGCTTCTCCAGCGGCATCTCGGGCTGCTACGACGGCGCGTGCGCGGTGATCGAGCGGCTCAAGGAGGAGCTGGGCGAGGACATTCCGCTCCACATCGTCGACCTCAAGATTGGCTCCACGCCCCAGAGCCTGTTCATCGTGGAGGCCGTCCGCCAGCGTGACGCGGGCCTCACCGCCGAGGAGCTCGTGGCGTGGGCGCGCGAGGCGCGCTGGTACGTGCAGACCATCTTCATGGTCGACGACCTGGCGGCGCTGCGCCGCGGCGGCCGCATCCCGGCGGCGCTCGCCGTGGTGGGCGGGCTCATCGACCTCAAGCCGTTGCTGACCTTCGCCTTGGACGGCTCGCTGGCCTCGGTCGGTGTGGCGCGCGGCCGCAAGAAGGCCATGCGCAAGATGGCGGACTTCTTCGCCAAGAACCACAGCTCCGACTCCTACGGCTCGGACCTCGTGGCCATGGGCAACGCCGACTGCCCCAAAGACCTGCACCTCTTCCAGGACATCGTGCGCAAGAAGGACGACTCGGTCGTGTTCATGGAGACCACCATCGGCCCCACCATCGGCTGCCACGTGGGCCCAGGCATGATGAGCCTGTGCTTCTGGGGCAACGACCGCCGTGTCGGCGCGAGCGTGAGCGACCGCATCGCGGCGGAGGTCAAGGGCGGCTCTGGGCGCGCACGGACGAGCGCGTAGGCCAGACCCGCACAGGCAGCTATGCCAGCTTTCCGCGGCGCCCTCGGCTGAGGTCGGGGGCGCCGCGTCCTGTCTCGGGCCCTTCTGAGGCCGCGCAGCAGACGCGAGGCGCACGGGCTCTCTCGTCGAGGTTGGTCGTTTTTTCGTGAGCTGGGCATTCGTGCCCTCATTTCTGCCACCGTTCGCCGAAAAGGGGTAGAATTGCAACTCGTGTGTTTGTACGGCCTGGCTTTGAGGGATGGCAATGGGAAAGGTTCTGGTCTTCGGGCGCAAGAAGCCCAACAACGACTCCATCATGAGTGCGCTGGTGTTTGCCCAGATGCGCAACCAGTTGGAGGACGCCGACGAGTACGTAGCCATGCGTTTGGGCGACCTGCCCTATGAGACCGACAAGATGTTCCGTGCGTGGGGCGTGCCGCAGCTTCCCCTGCTTGACCGTATCCCGCTGCCGCTGCCGGGGGAGGAGCGGGTCCGCGTGGCCCTCACCGACCACAACGAGGCGTCTCAGTCGGTCGAAGGCATCGGCTACGCGCGGGTCGTGACCGTCATCGACCACCATCGCGTGGCGGGCTTCCGCAGCTTCGAGCCCATGGAGTTCATCGCGTTGCCCTGGGGGGCCACCTGCAGCATCGTGGCGCACCTCTTCGACGCCTACGGGCTGCAGCCCACCGAGATACAGGCGGCCTGCCTGCTCTCGGCCATCATGACCGACACCGTCCTGCTCAAGAGCCCCTCCACCACGATCGCCGACGTCACCTACGCCGAGCGTCTGAGCAAACACCTGCATGTGGACCCGTTGGAGTTCGGGCGTCAGGTGTTCCGCTTCCGGCGCACGGAGGCCTACACCCCCGAACAGATGGTGGGCAGCGACGTGAAGCGCTTCGACGTGGGCGGGCGTTCGGTGCTTATCTCCAAATACGAGACGGTGAACAAAGACTATGCGCTCAACCGCCTGCCCGAGCTGCGCTCTGCCATGGACGAGCTGCGTGAGCGGGAGCGCGCCGACACGCTCGTGCAGTGCGTGGTCGACGTGACGAACGAGGGCGCGCAGCTGTTGGCCTGCGGTGACATGGCCTTGGTCCAAGAGGGTTTGGGCAGGCGCGTGCCCGAAGGTGGCGTGTGGATGGACGGCGTGCTGTCGCGCAAGGTCCAGATTGCGCCGCGGATTCTTGCGGCAGCCGAACTGCTTCGCTAAGGTAAAAGAGACCACCCTGCGGCGGGGATTGCAGCCCGCCAGGAGCGTATGGGCGACCGCCGCGTGCGGCCGTCCTTTTTTGGATAGGACAGGAGGGCCATGGACGACAACAAGCAACACAACGCCAACCACGACAGCCCACACGACATTCCCATCGAGGCTGAGGTCTGGGGCCTGCCCGAGGACGAGCCCACCATCGTGCGCAGTGCGGTGGAGTCGCGCATCGAGCGGCGCACGCTGTTCGAGAACATCACGTCGAACGGCACGATCGCCGCGGCCGTGATGGTCTTTGCCGCCATCGCCGCGGTCATCATGGCCAATTCGCCAGCGTACGAGTTCATCGACGAGCTCAATGAGCTGTACCTGGGAGTTCGCATTGGCGGCATCTCCATCGGCATCACCTTGGAGGAGTTCGTCAACGACTTCCTGATGTTCATCTTCTTCTTGTTGGTGGGCGTGGAGCTCAAATACGAGATGACGGTCGGCCAGCTGCGCAAGCCGCGCCAGGCAATGCTGCCGATGCTCGCGGCCGTGGGCGGCGCGACGATCCCGTGCATCATCTATTTCGCCATCAACTGGGGCGGCGCCGTGAGCGGCTGGGCGATTCCCATGGCCACCGACATCGCCTTTGCCCTGGGCGTGATGAGCCTGCTGGGCAGCAAGGTGCGCCCCGAGACCAAGGTCTTCTTCCAGACCCTGGCCATCGCCGACGACATCTTGGGCATCTTGGCCATCGCGCTGTTCTACGGACAGGCGCCCAACATCTCGTGGTGCGGCGGCATCGCGGCCTGCATGGTCGTGCTCGCCCTGATGAACAAGGCCCGCATCATGACCGTGCGCGCCTACACGGTCGTGGGCTTCGCGCTGTGGGTGTGCTTCTTCAACTCGGGCATCCACGCCACGCTCGCGGGCGTCGTGCTGGCGTTTTTCCTGCCCGCGCGCACCGACATCCGCGTGAGCAACGTGTCGGAGTGGCTGGCGTCTCAGGCAGGCAAGCTCGACGACCGCTATGACGACGAGGCGCACATCCTGGGCCAGCACGACTTCACCGAGACGGCCCACGCCGTCGAACGCGTGCTGCACCACGTGACCCCGCCGCTGGAGCGCGTCGGCCGCAACATCGCGGTGCCGGTGAACTTCGTCATCCTGCCGCTCTTCGCCTTCATGAACGCGCAGGTGCGCCTGGTGGGCGCCGACTTCGGTGCGCTGATGGTCGATCCGGTGACCTTGGGCGCGCTCATCGGCGCCGTGGTGGGCAAGCCCGTGGGCATCGTGGGCGTGACTTGGCTGCTGACCAAGTCCGGCTTCTCCAAGCTGCCCAACAACATGGATTGGGTGCAGGTCATCGCGGTGGGCCTCATGGGCGGCTTGGGCTTCACCATGTCCATCCTCATCGCGAGCCTCGCCTTCACCGACCCGTCCCAGGTGCTGGCTGCCAAGCTGGCCATCCTCATGGCGTCGGTCATCAGTGCGGCGCTGGGCTGCGCGTACCTGTTGTTCATGACGCGCATGCCAAGTGCGGACGATGACGAGGAGCTTGCGGCGGCGTAAGGCGGCTGCCGCGATCGACGAGATGAGTCGGCCCTCTCGCGTTGGCGGGAGGGCCGACTGTCGTTTGTTCGGGAGGCAAATCTTGCCTGTGGGAGGTCAGATTCTCGGCCGCATTGGGCGATTTGGCCTTTTTGGGCGGAGTATCTTGCCTGTCGGAGATAAGGTTCTCGGCCGAGTTTTCCAGCCAGGATGCCCGCAGGACAACGTTGTCTCGGGCCTACTCGACGGTGCCGAGCTTGTTGCCCCAGCCGTGGCCTGCGAGGATGGAATTGATGTGCGTGCAGAGGCGCTCGCGGTCGAAGCGTCCCGGTGGCAGCAGGGCCACGACCTCGAGCACGTCATCGGAGAGGTCTTGGCTTTCGGCCAAAATCACGAAGTCCAGCTGGCCGATCTGCTGGTAG
>CACXFF010000241.1 GCA_902766805.1 uncultured Coriobacteriaceae bacterium
CGCCAAGATGATGCCTTTCATGCGTGCCTCCTCAGTGCGCATACTCCCGAATACCCTACAACGGGAGCACGGCCGAGGTAAAGCCTAACCACGCCAAGCGGCAAAAGTGGGGTGCAGCTTGTCCTTGTCCGAGAGGATAGGCGTCGTGCCGTCCGCGATGGGCCAATCCACAGCCAGGTCGGGGTCGTCCCATGCGATGCCGCCCTCGTCGTCGGGGTGGTAGACGTCGTCGCACTTGTAGGCAAAGACGGCCGTCGGCGAGACCACGTAGAAGCCGTGGGCGAAGCCGCGCGGCACGAAGAGCTGGCGGTGGTTCTCGTCGCTCAGCAGCTCACCGTGCCATTGGCCAAAGGTCGGGCTGTCGCGGCGCAGGTCCACGGCCACGTCGTACACCGCGCCCTGCACCACGCGCACGAGCTTGGCCTGCGGGTGCTCGATCTGGAAGTGCAGGCCGCGCAGCACGCCGGCCACCGAGGAGGACTGGTTGTCCTGGACGAACTCGGCCGTGATGCCGCCCGCCACGAAATCTGGGCGTTTGTAGGTCTCCATGAAGGCGCCGCGCGCGTCGCCGTAGGAGCGCGCCTCCACGACGACCACGTCGCGCACGTGGCTCGGGCGGAAGGTGAAGTTGCCGCTCACGATGCTGTCTGCCATGCCTGCTCCTCGGCTCGCGTTGGGGTGGTGGCACATTTGTCTCCCAGACAAGTCTGCCACCTTCAGGTACAAGTGAGGGCGGCACATCTGTCCTGGAGACGAATGTGCCGCCCGTAGGGGCTAGTGGGTGGAGGCGTGCAGCTCCACGAGCTCGCGCGTGCGCTCGAGCGCCTGCTCCACGTCGTAGCCGTCAGCCTGCCAGCTCCAGTTGCCCTCGGCCACGCCGGGGACGTTCATGCGGGCGTCGTCGCCCAGGCCCAGCAGGTCCTGCAGCGGCAGCACGCACACGTCGGCGTTGCAGGTAACGACCTTCTCGATGAGCTCGCGGGCCACCTTGCGGGCGTCCATGCCCTGGTAGCGGCTGCGCGCGTAGCCGAGCAGCGTCTGGTTGTCGTGCGTGCCGGTGTAGGCGATCTTTTCCGGGCGGGGCTGGTAGCCGCCCAGCGGGTTGCCGCCGTCCACGAACTGCACGATGTCCATGCCCGGGAAGCCGCAGGCGGCGCCCAGCGCGCGCACGCCCGGAGTGATGAGGCCCAGGTCCTCGGCGATGATGGGCAGCTGCCCGAAGTGCTCGCGCGCCTTCTGGAACAGCTCCACGCCGGGGCCGGAACGGTAGTAGCCCTTGGTCGCCTTCTCCCCCGCCGGGATGGAGTAGTACTGCGAGAAGCCGATGAAGTGGTCCAGGCGCACCACGTCGTACAGGTCGAAGGCACGCTCCAGGCGACGCAGCCACCAATCGTAGCCCGCCTCGCGCAGGGCGTCCCAATCGTAGACCGGGTTGCCCCAGATCTGGCCGTCCACCGCGAACGCGTCGGGCGGGCAGCCCGCGACCACGGCCGGCTTGCCGTCGGCGCCCAGCTGGAAGATCTGCGGGTTGGCCCACACGTCAGAGCTGTCAGCGCTCACGTAGATGGGCATGTCGCCCACGATCTGCACGCCGCGCTCATTGGCATAGGCGCGCAGGCCCTTCCACTCGCGCTCGAACGCATACTGCGAACGGCGCCAGGCGCCCGCGTAGAAGCGCAGCTCGTTGTCGTTCTCGATGAGCTCGGGGTCGTAGTGACGGTACTCCTCGGGCCAATCCTGCCACATCATGTCGGAGCCGAGCTTCTGGCGGATGGCCATGAAGCTCACGTAGGGCTCCAGCCAGTCGGCCTCGCGGTCACAGAACTCCTGGTACGCATCGCTGTACTCGAGCGCCGCCAGGTCGCGGATGATGGAGATGGGGTCGCCCTCGAGCAGGCGCACGTTGCCCGCAAAGGCGCTGATACCCGCATAGGGGCTGCCAAACCCGTCGGTGGGGTTCACGGGCAGGACCTGCCAATACTTGACGCCCGCCTCGGCCAGCCAGTCCACGAACTCGCGCGCGGGCTCGCCCATGGTGCCCGGACGCTTGCGGCGCGGACGGCGCGCGTTCGGGTCGAGCACCGAGGTGGCCTTGGCGACCGCCTCCGCCGCCGACAGGCCAGCGCCGCCGAGCACGGCCTCGACCGCTGCCATCGTACGCGCGAGCTTCTCGTTGTCCTCGCCCTCGGCCGTGGCCTTCCACATCTCGTCGACCATGCGCTTGTCCTCGCCGCGGAAGCTGGGTCCGTCCATGGGCAGGCTGGTGATGTGGCAGAGCACGCCCAGGCCCGGCTCCATGGGCAGCTGCAGACGCTCCTGCTCGTGGAAGTACAGGATCGTGGAGCTCAGCTGATTGAGGTGTACGCGCGCATAGGCTTCGGCCTCGGGCAGGCGGGCGGGCTTCTGGTGGATCTCAGACGCGGGCACGACCTGCACGCCGTAGCCGCTCACCAGGTCGGAGACGCACGAAGCCTGCATGGGCACGTAGACGTCGTGGGCATCACGCAGTGAGGCATTGATGAGCACGCAGGCCGCCGTGCCGTCGTCGCCGTAGCGCCAGAAGCCAAAGACGTCGTCGTTGGGCGCGAAGCAGCGCATGTCGCCGTCGGTGAAGAGCGGCAGCGACTTGCGCAGGCCGATGGCGTTGCGCACGATGGCGAAGCAGTCCTGGTCCTCGCGACCCCACGGGAAGGGCGCGCGGTTGTACGGGTCGGTGAAGCCCTCCAGGCCGGCCTCGTCGCCGTAGTAGACGGACGGCACGCCAGGCATGAGCATCTGGATGAGGCTCGCGCACCACAGGCGCCCCTTGGCCAAGCCACGCTGGCCGTCGTCGAGACGGAAGCCCGCACGCCGCTCCATGGGCACCTCGTCCACCTTGGGCGCGTTGCCCAGCTGCGTGAACAGACGGGTGCGGTCGTGGGAGCCCAGCAGGTTGAAGGCGCGGACGAAGGCCTCGTGCGGGTAGTTCTCGCGCAGGCTCTCGATGGTCTCGCACAGGTCGCGGGCGCTGCGCTCGTTGCGCATGTAGCCGATGACGGCTTCCATGAACGGGTAGTTCATGGCGCAGTCCAGCTCTTCGCCCAAGAAGTAACGGCGCAACTTGCCGTAGGAGATCTTGTTGGACGCATCCTCCCAGACCTCGCCGAGCAGCAGCGCGTCGGGCTTCTCGGCCAAGGCGGCGGCCTTCATCTGCACGACGAAGTCATCGGGGTACTCGTCCACCACGTCCAGGCGCCAGCCATCGGCACCCGCGCGCAGCCAGCGGCGGATCACGCCGTCCTCGCCGCACACGAACTCGCGCCACTGCTCGTTCTGCGCGTTGCAGGTGGGCAGGTCGTCAACGCCCCACCAGCCCTTGTAGCCGCTCGGATCGTTCTCGTCGAAGAGGAACCAGTCGCGGTACTCGCTGTTCTCGTCCTGGTAGGCACCGCCGTCGCCGTAGTTGCCGTAGCGGTTGAAGTACTTGGAGTCGCAGCCGGTGTGGTTGAAGACGCCATCGATGATCACGCCCATGCCGCGGGCGTGGGCCTCGTCGCAGAGCTGGCGGAACGTGTCCTCGTTGCCCAGCAGGGCGTCGATGTGGGTGTAGTCGCCCGTGTCGTAACGGTGTGAGCTGCTGGCCTCAAAGACCGGGTTGAGGTAGAGGATCGTGATGCCCAGGCCCTGCAGGTAGTCCAGCTTCTGGATGATGCCCTCCAACGTGCCGCCGTACAGGCCCCAGGCCGCGATGCGGCCCTCGGAGGTCGTGCGGTAGACGGGGGTCTCGTTCCAGTCCTCGATCACGTAGTGGTCGGGGCCAGCACCGTACAGGGCAAATTTGGCCTCGGCGCGCTCACGCCAGGGCACGCCCTCGCCACGGAAGAAGCGGTCGGGGAAGATCTGGTAGCACACGCCGCCCTCGTACCAAGCCGGAGCGGTCTCACGCGGCTGGTACACCGTGAGCTGGTAGCTGGGTGGCTCCCAGTCGCAGGTCTGGCCCTCGCCGCCGGTGCGGCCGTCCATGGCGCCGTAGCGCACGGAATTGCCGTTGGCGTCGGTGATGATGAAGTGGTACCAGACGACGGCTGTGTGCTCGGGCTGGATGGTGACTTCATAGTACGTGGGGACACCAAGCTGTTCGTCGCGCGCAGCCTGCTCGACGTCAGGAATCTGCGCGACGGGCGTCATTTCGTAGAGGCTCTCGCCCTCGTCGTCAATCCAGGTGCGCAGCGTGACAGTGGCACCAGGAGCATCCCACACGTCGATGCCGAGGGTCACGGACGAACCCAACGCGATGGCACCGTAGGGAGAGCGGTACGCGAGTTTGCGCGAGTCATGGAAAGCTCTCATAGCTGTAGCCTTGTCTCTCGTGGAGGCCCGCGCGTCGAGCGCATGGGGCAGGGCGCAGATGCTGCGCTGCGCTTGCGCGAGGGCAGGCGTTGCCGCAGCGTGTGAGCACGGGGCTCCGATGGCCGCAGGGCCGGCGCGCGGGCGCCGAAGCTCCTCTGGCCGGGCGCGCTGGCGAGGCGCGGGACTCCAGTCTGATGTGCATGTAGCTTTTCTACTTTAGCGCAGCTGGCATAAGAGCGCAGCCGAAACAGCCCCTAGAAACCGATGCGCAACGGGAAGCGGGTGGCGTGGCAGCGCCCGTGCGTGTGGCGCAGAGGTACGCATGCGTCACCGTGGGCGCTTGGGTGCGGCCGGGCAGGGTACGCAAACGTTGCTTTGGCCGTTTGGGGACGGCCTGCCGGGTACGCAAACGCACTTTCCGCTGTTTGGGGACGGCCAACCGGGTACGCAAACGTCACTTTGAACGTTTGGGTGCGGCCAACCGGGTACGCAAACGCACTTTCGGCCGTTTGAGGACGCCCCGCTGGGCACTCAAACGTCACTTTAGCCGTTTGAGGACGCCCCGCTGGGCACTCAAACGTCA
>CACXFF010000242.1 GCA_902766805.1 uncultured Coriobacteriaceae bacterium
CGTCAACACCGACCTCCAGGTCGCCATGGCCAAGGCCACGTGGGCGTTCGTCGAGTCCGGCGAGGCCAAGAAGGGCAAGAACTACGATCCGCGCAAGCTCCTCAAGCCCGGCTTCGATGCCATCGTCACCCGCGCCAAGGAGCTGATCGTCGACTTCGGCTCCGACGGCAAGGGCTGGGCGTAAGCCTTAGATCGCAGAGTGTCGAGGCCCCGCTCCTCGGCGCGGAAAGACGGACCCCGGCGCTCTGTGCCGGGGTCTTCCCTTTAAGCGCCAAGGAGCTCATCGTCGACTTCGGTTCCGACGGCAAGGGCTGGGCGTAAGTTTTCCCACAGAGTTCGCTCTGTAAACAACGGGGACCTCGGGCAACCGAGGTCCCTTCTTTGTGCCAAGAACCACATGCCATGCAAACCCGTACCCCAAGCCGCTGTCCAGGTGGCGAGGGTCGGTGGGGGTCGTAGGGTGCATTCCGCAGGACCGCGAGCGCCAGGCTATTTCACTGAGCGCAGCGAAGTGAAAAAGCCCCGCGTAGCCTTTGTGGCGCGCGGAGCGCGGCACAAAGGCGTGAGCCCTCCTACAAGCATCGGTCCGAGGACGCGCCCCTAGACCCCTACCGGCCCGTCCCCGCACAAGCAAATAAGGAAGTGGCGAAGCCGTATCACCCACAGCTTCGCCACCCAAACAAGCAAATCCCAGAATCGCAGCCTTCTTCTCGCAGCCTACTTGTCGCAGGGCTCGGCGAGGCTGTCACCCGAGTCCGTGGTGATGTCGGCCAGGGTCTTGGAGTCGAGGTACTGGCTGGTAACTGCACCCAGGTCACGCCAGATGGGGAGGGTGGAGCAGTCGTCCATGCGCGGGCAGATCTCCGAGCTGAAGCAGTCTAGGCAGGCGACAGGCGCGAGCGAACCGCCTTCGGCCGCGCGCAGGATGGCGCCGAGCGTGTACTCCTCGGGCGCCTTGGACAGGCGGTAGCCACCGCCCTTGCCGCGCAGGCTCTCCACGTACCCGGCCTTGTGCAGCTGGGATACGACCTGTTCCAGATACTTGCGCGAGATGCCTTGCCGCTTGGATATGTCACCCAGCGAAACCCACCCCTCGTGGGCGGCGAGGTCGGCCATCACCCGCAGTGCGTAGCGTCCTTTGGTGGAGAACATACCGGCCATGGCGAACCTCCTACTCCTTGAGCATTTCTTCGAGGGTGCGCCAGGCGAGCTCGGCGCACTTCACGCGCGCGGGCATGTGGGAGATGGACTGCAGGCAGGCGGCCTCGTCTAGCTGTTCCTCCAGCTTGGCGCTGTCGGTCTCGTCGCCGCGCACCATGTCGCCAAAGAGCCTGCAGAGCTCCAGCGCCTCCTCGGGAGTCTTGCCCACCATCAGGTCGCTCATCATGTCGGCCGAAGCCTGCGAGACCGCACAGCCGTGGCCGGTGTAGGCGGCCTCCTCGATGCGCCCGTCAGCGCCCATGCGAATCTGCACGATGAGGTCGTCGCCGCAGGAGGGGTTCACGCCCTCGTGGCTGTGCGTGGCGCCCGCGAGCTTGTATTTGTAGTCCGGGTGCTGCACGTGCTCCATGAGGGCTTCGGTGTAGAGGTTGTCGTTAGCCATGGAAGATGCTCCAAACATACTCGAGGCCCTCGACCAGGCGGTCGATGTCGGCCGATTCGTTGTACAGTGCCACGCTCGCACGGCAGCTGCTGCCGTTCTCCACGCCCAGCCAGGCCAAAAGCGGCTGCGCGCAGTGGTGGCCGGCGCGAATGCACACGTCGCGCGTGTCGAGCAGCGAGGCCACGTCGTGCGGGTGCACGCCACGCACGTTGAAGCTCACCACGCCCACGTGACGCTGCGGGTCGGACGGGCCGATCACATCCACGAAGTCGAGGGACTGCAGCTGCTCGCAGAGGTAGGCCACCAGTGCGCCCTCGCGTGCCAGCAACTGCTCGTGGCCGATGCCCTCCACGTAGCTGAGCGCGGCGTCCAGCCCAAAGATGCCCGCCGCATCCTGCGTGCCCGCCTCGAATTTCGTGGGCACGGGCGCCCACACGGCGTGGTCTTCGTAGACGGCGTCGATCATCTCGCCGCCCGTGAGGAAGGGCGGCATGGCTTCCAGCAGCTCCTGCCTGCCCCAGAGGACGCCCACGCCCATGGGGCCAAACACCTTGTGGGCCGAGAACGCCAACAGGTCGCAGCCCAGCTCGGCCACGTTCACCGGCAGGTGCGGCACGGACTGAGCACCGTCGACCACGAGGTAGGCGCCGACCTCGTGTGCGCGGTCAGCAATCGCGCGGATGGGGTTCTCCACGCCGAGGACGTTGCTCACGTGCGCGACGGCAACGATGCGCGTACGCGGGCCAATCTTGGCCGCGATCTCCTCGGGCGTGATGGTGGACTCGGCGTCGGGACGCAGGTACACGAGCTGGGCGCCCGTATGCGCGCAGATCTGCTGCCAGGGGATGAGGTTGGAATGGTGCTCCATGATGGAGATGCACACCTCGTC
>CACXFF010000243.1 GCA_902766805.1 uncultured Coriobacteriaceae bacterium
GGCGCGTCGATGCCCGCGTACTTGAAGCGCACCTGCAGGTCATGGGCGCGGTGCCCGCCCGCCATCACGAGCCGCAACTCATGGCGCGCGGCCAGGCGCTCGAAGTCGACGTCCCACAGCCACGAGACGTCGCGCCCGTCGTTGGCCTCGTCGTTGATGATGACGTAGGCCGCTTTGGCGCGCGCGTCGGCGAGCATCAGGGAGATGTTCTGGTTGAGGCCCGTGGGGTTCTTGGCGAGGTTGAGCACCACCGGGCGGCCGTCGATCACGAAGTGTTGCAGGCGCCCGTTGCCGGGGTCGAAGTCGTCGAGCACGTGCTGGAATTGCGCGGGCCCGACGCCCGCCAGCCGCGCGACCGCCGCTGCCGCGAGCAGGTTGTACACGAGGTAGACCCCGCCGAATGAAGCACGCACCGGCCACGGGTCGGCCTCCGGCGCGCTCGCCTCGAAGCTCACGCCCCCTTGGCCCACGCGCACGCCCGTCGCCCGATAGTCGAGCGCCGGCCGCGCAAAGCCGCAGCTAGGGCAGCGGAAGGCGCCCAACTGCGCGTAGCTGCGGTAGGCGTAGGCCAGCTCGGCGCCGCAGCGTTGGCAGAAGCGCGCCTCGGGCACGCGATCGGCCGGCAGGCCCAGGTCTTCGTCCACGCCAAAGCTCAGGACGCGCACGCCAACCTCTTGCGCGCGGGCGGCGACGCCCATGCAGAGCGGGTCATCGCCGCAGACGAGCAGCGTCGTCTCAGGCGTGGCGGACAGCGCCTCCACGATGACGTCCTGCACGTGGTCAATTTCGCCTGCGCGGTCGAGCTGGTCGCGGAACAGGTTGAGCAGCACGAGGTAGTCGGGCCGCAGCTGGGGCAGGATGTGGATGGTGGAGAGCTCGTCCGCCTCCACGACCGCCCAATCCGCCGCACGGCGCGGCAGCAGGGCCGACGCCGCACCTGGCAGCATGTTGGCACCGTCGCGATTGCACAGCACGCTCAGGCCGGCCGCCTCGAGCGACGCGGCGATGAGGTTGGTGGTGGTCGTCTTGCCGTTGGTGCCGCAGACCACGACCGAGCCCGTCCGCAGCTTGCGCCGCAGGTGGGCGACGACCTGCGGGTCTATCGCCAACGCCACGCGCCCTGGCAGCTGAGCGCCCGTGCGGTGCAGTACGCCGTGCAACAGCGCGTGGACCACGCGCCCCGCCGCCGTCGCGGCTCCGCTCCTGATGCCCATGCCGACCTCCTTCGGTTGGGTGCGTACGAATCTGGGGTCTGGCGTGCGGGGCTTTGGTTCTGGCGCTTTGGCTGCCACGAAGCGCCGGGCCACCGCATGACTCCCATCATCGTAAAGCGGGATGGTATCAGATGCGTGTCAGGCGCTTGTCGGTTTGGTTGAACGCCTTCATCTGAAGGTCCGGCGGGGCATTCGTTCGATGCCACCTCGATGTCGCGGCACAAAATCGGTGCGTATGCGCGATGCGCCGCAGCCGATTGAAGCCCGCGAAAACATTTCTTTTCATCATCGGCTGCGCTACAGGGTTGCTCTGCGAGCCCAATTGGCAACCGAGCTGCTCGGCGGTGGCGGCGCGCTCCCCGCGCCAAAGGGGGCCAACTCCTTCCCTGGCCGCAGGGGTGGATAGTGTTTCGTTCCATGGAGGATTCGGCCGACGTCCTTGACGGAGCGCATCCGCCTGTAGTTACCTATACCTATATTGGCCGACTGTAATTGGCCAACTGGACCGTCTGTCGCCCGCCGGCCTGCCATCCCGGGCAGGCCTCCAAGCCGCGGGTATCGCTACGAAAGGAGCGTCCATGAAAGGCTTCTATATCGAGAACTTCGCTCTGCGCGTGATCTTCTGCGTCGTGGTGTTGGCAGCCATCACGATGGGCGTCAGTTACTTGATGGCCACCTTCGTCTGGCACGAGCCGTTCACGTTCAAGATCACCAATACCATCGTCCCCATCGTCTGCGGCGTTTATTGGGCGATGACCTGGAAGCCCAAAGAGGAGGATCCTCGCAAGTAGCACGCGACTCCCGCCCCAGGGATGCCGGGTGCGGGTACCAGTGCGTGACAAGTTGTGACAGGTCACATTCAAATACCTGCAGGGGTGCGTCGATGGCTTTGGCGCGCCCCTGTCTCAACTGCAATCGGCGATAGCTCGGGCGCGAGGAGACGGGCAAGACCGATTCCCGCGCCTCTCGAAAGGAGATGACATGCCACAGGACAAGGACGTGAGGATCCCAGAGGTCGACACGCCAACCCCAGACATAGACGCCGTGGCCCCAAGTGTCGCAGCGCGCGTCACAGATGAGGCCGCACCGGCCCAGGATGCCGCCGCGCAGGCCCAGGGCTCCGCGCTAGCCCAGGAAGAGAGGCTCGCCGCCGCCGAAGAGCGCCTCAAGTCGCTCGACGCCGCCGAGCGCGCCATCGACGCCTCGTTCTCCACCGGCAAGGCCTCGCGCGCCGCAGTCACCGCGAGCGCCCAAGAAGACGCCCGCGAGGCCGTGCGTCTGGTGGGTACGGCCATAGAGTCCGACGAGGCGGCTGACGACGCCGCGCGCTTCACGGTGATCGCCGTGCACAACGCCGACCGCGAGCGCATCAAGCTCGCCCGCCAGCGCGAGCGCGAGACACGTCGCCAGGCCAAAATCGACCACCGCGAAGCGACCCGCGCCGCCCGCAAGGCCTATGACGCGGTGCGCTTCTCCGCGCCCAACAAGCTCGGCTTCCTGCGCGTGATCCAGTTCGCGTTCGCCTTCCACATCGTGGCGACGCTACTCGGCCTGCTCGTCACGTCGCGCGACTCCATCCAGTACACGAGCAACACGATCTTTGACTGGGTGATGATCCTGCTCGAGGGCGTGGCCCTGTGGTTCATCATGAACCGCTTCAAGGTCGCGCGTCCGTTCACGATAGGGGTGGGCGTCATCGGCATCGCCTACCAGGTGATCAACGCCATCGCCACGGGCAATTTCGCGCTGGTGACCGTGCTGGGCAACTCGATCTTCTACTTGGTGCTCATCTTCTACTTTGCCTTCTCCAAGCGCGTGCGGGCCCAA
>CACXFF010000244.1 GCA_902766805.1 uncultured Coriobacteriaceae bacterium
GAACGCCGAGTTCACGGATATCAACGTCGCCATGGGCCGTCTGATGGCCGCGCTGTTCCCGCTGGTGGGGCTCCTCTTTGGCTTCACTACCACGGGCGTCATGTGGCGCGGTGCGGCCTTCGCCTCGGAGGGGCAGCTCGACGTGGGCGCCTTGGTCGCCAACGTCCAGTACATCTCGATGATTCTCATCTCCCTCATGATGGTTTCGGCCGTGGTCATGTTCTATCCGAGCTTCGCGGCTTGCGGCAGTCGTATCAGCGAGGTGCTCGGCTGGGAGCCCTGCATCCGCGACATGGCGGACAAGCCCGTGCAGCGCAGGGGACGTGGCGAGGTGGAGTTCCAGCACGTGAGCTTCATCTACGATGGGGCGGAGGAGCCCGTCGTGCGTGACCTCAGCTTCAGCGTGAAGCCGGGTACCGTCACGGCCATCATCGGACCCACGGGCTGCGGCAAGTCCAGCGTCCTGCGTCTCATACCGCGCCTGTTCGAGAGCTCGTTGGGTAACGTGGTGGTGGACGGCGTGAACGTCAAGAAGTACCCCCTGCACGAGCTGCGCGACCTGATGGGCTACGTCCCTCAGAAGAACGTCCTGTTCAAGGGCGACATCGCGTCGAACCTCAGCTGGGGCAACGAGGAGGCCGACGAGGAGGCCATGTGGCACGCGCTCGACATCGCGTGTGCGAGCGACTTCGTGCGCGAGAAGGAGGGCGGCCTGCATGCCGAGGTCGCCCAGGGCGGCACCAATTTCTCGGGCGGACAGCGCCAGCGCCTGGCCATCGCGCGTGCCCTCATGCGCCCCGCCGAGCTGTACCTGTTCGACGACTCGTTCTCGGCGCTCGACATGAAGACCGACCGGCGCCTGCGCGAGAACATCCAGCGTGAGCTGGGAGACGCCACGCTCATCATCGTCGCCCAGCGCGTGGGCACCATCATCAACGCCGACCAGATCATCGTGCTCGACGACGGCATCTGCCAGGGCCGTGGCACGCACGAGGAGCTATTGGAGACCTGTGACATGTATCGCGAGATGGCCATGCTGCAACTCGGCGAGCAACAGGTCGCGGACACCATGCGCGCACGCGCGCGCCGGCTCGAGCAGGAGCGCGCGGCTCAGGAGGCCTCGGCTTTGGCCGAGCTCGCAGAGGAAGGGGGTGAGCGCTGATGCCCGGACCCAATGCCTCTCGCGGCGACCTGCGCCGCGCGACGAACGGCAAGGCGACCCTGCTGCGCCTGGCAGGCTACCTGTCGCGCTACAAGGGGAGACTTGCCTGCGTGCTGCTCTTCACGGTGGGCTCCACCGTCTTTGGCGTGCTCCAGCCCAGCATCACCGGCTCCATCACCACCAAGCTCTACGAGGGCGTGACTGGCGGGAGCTTCGACTGGGACGCCATCATCATGCTGCTGCTCCTGCTCGCGGGCTCCTACTTGGTGGCGCAGCTGTTCAGTTTCCTTCAGGGCATGATCATGAACACGGTCACGGCGCACGTGCTGCAGGGCATGCGCGACGAGCTCAGCGCCAAGGTCCACCGGCTGCCGCTGGACTACTACGACGCGCGCAGCTCCGGCGAGATCCTGTCGGTCATCACCAACGACGTGGACATGGTGGACGGCGCCCTCTCGCGCAACCTCACGCAGATCGTGAGCCAGGTGATCACCGCAGTGGGCATCCTCGTCATGATGCTGCGCATCAACGTCTGGCTCGCGCTCGTCGTGGTGGCCATGGTGCCGCTGTCGCTGCTGGCATCCATGAGCGTCATCAAGTCCTCGGGCACCTGGGCCGCGGCCCAGCAGCAACAGCTCGGCGACGTGAACGGCTACATCGAGGAGCTCTACGACGGCCAGAGCGTGGTGCAGGCCTTCAATTACCAAGAGCGGGCTATGGCGCGCTTCGACGAGCTGAACGCCACGCTCGAGACCTCCGCGCGCAATGCGGCGCGTTCGGCAGGCCTCATCCGTCCCATCTCGGCCAGCGTCACCAACCTCGGCTATGCGCTCTCCGCCGCGCTGGGCTGCCTGTTCGCCATCTCGGGCAGCATCACGGTGGGCGACGTGCAGGCCATGCTGCAGTACTCCCGGCAGTTCTCCATGCCCTTCACGCAGATAGCGTCCATGGCAGGAAGCATTGCGGCGGCCATCGCTGCAGCCGAGCGCGTCTTCACGCTGCTCGATGCCGAGGAGGTCGCGCCCGATCCCGCCACGCCCGAGCCGTTCGCCTTGGCCAACGGCAGCGTGCGCTTCGAGCACGTGCGCTTTGGCTACAGCCCCGACAACACGCTCATGCACGACGTGAGCTTCACGGTGGAGCCCGGCCAAAAGGTGGCCATCGTCGGGCCCACGGGCGCGGGCAAGACCACCCTCATCAACCTGCTCATGCGCTTCTACGAGATCGAGGGAGGCTCCATCACGGTAGACGGCGCCGACACGCGCGCGGTCACGCGGCACGCGCTGCGCGAGCGCTTCGGCATGGTCCTGCAGGACACCTGGCTGTTCCAGGGGACGATACGCGAGAACCTCGCGTACGGACGCATCGGCGCGACCGAGGACGAGATCGTGGCGGCGGCCAAGGCGGCGAGCGTGGACGGCATCATCCGCACGCTGCCGGGCGGCTACGACATGCTGCTCACCGCTGGCGCGGAGAACGTGAGCCAGGGAGAGCGTCAGCTGCTCACCATCGCCCGCGCCATCGTCGCCGACCCGGAGATCATGATCCTCGACGAGGCCACGTCCAACGTCGACACGCGCACCGAGGCCGTCATCCAGCAGGCGATGGGCGAGCTCATGCGCGGCCGCACGAGCTTCGTGATCGCGCACCGCCTGTCCACCATCCGCGACGCCGACGTGATCCTGTACATGGAGCATGGTGACATCCTGGAGGTGGGCAACCACAACCAGCTCATGGCCCTGCACGGGCGCTA
>CACXFF010000245.1 GCA_902766805.1 uncultured Coriobacteriaceae bacterium
CAGAATTCTTTTGTATAGCACTCAGAATTCATAAAAGCTAGTACCAACCAAAAAGAATCTGAAAAATAAGGGTGTCTGGTCGAAAAATGCAGGTGGACGGCAGATTAACGTCCCCATCCGAACAAAAATACCGAACACTTGTTTTTGTCTGACCCATGAGGCAGAATGGTGACAGTCACAAAGACGGACGAGGAGGTTTCCCATGGAGCGCAATCCCTTGGCACCCGATCTAGCGGGCAAGCTATCCGACGAGGTCGCGCGCGGTGTAGCCATGATACGGGGCATGCGCGGCGGCGGCGCCGGGATGGGTAGCCCGTTGGCTTGCCAGGACACACAGGCGCTGCGGCGCGACGCCACGCGGGACGTGGACACGCCGGTGCGCCCGGCCTTTGTGCGTGACGCGGAGAAGATCATGCACATTCCCGCCTACAACCGCCTGGCATCCAAGACCCAGGTGTTCAGCTTTCGGTCCAATGATGACATCACGCGTCGCGGCCTGCACGTGCAGCTGGTCTGTCGCATCGCGCGTGACATCGGGCGCTCTCTGGGGCTCAACGACGACCTCATCGAGGCCATCGCACTGGGCCATGACATAGGGCACACGCCTTTCGGACACGCGGGCGAGCGCTTTTTGAACGACGTCTATCACGAGCGCACGGGGCGTTGGTTCTTCCACAACGTGCAGTCGGTGCGCGTGCTCGACGTGCTCTACGGGCGCAACCTCACCCTCCAGACGCTCGATGGGGTCATCTGCCACAACGGCGAGTTCGAGCAGCAGGTGCTGAAGGTGGGGGAGTTGGCGAGCCTGCCGGAGCATCAGCGCTGGGATAGTTTCGATGCCATGGTGGAGGCCTGCTGGTCACAGGGCTATGGCGCGGTGGAGACCCTGCGTCCTTCGACGCTTGAGGGCTGTGTCGTGCGCCTGTCCGACATCGTGGCCTATGTGGGCAAGGACCGCCAGGACGCCATCATGACGGGCATCTGCTCGCCCGACGAGTTCGACGACGGCCTGGGCGGCCTGTACAACTCGTGGGCTCTCACCGCCTTTTCCACGGACATCGTGGAGCACAGCTTCGGCCAAGACCGCATCCAGATGAGTGAGGAGGCCTTCGCCGAGCTCGTGCGCGCCAAACGCGAGAACTACGACAAGATCTACGCGCGTTCGGAGTCCAACAGCAAGCAGGCCGAGGTGGTGCACGAGCTTTTCGCGCTCATCTACCTGCGTGTGCTGGAAGACCTGGCGGCGGGCAGCGAGGCGGCGCCGGTGTTCCGTCACCACATCGTGCCTCTCACCCGCTACCTCAGCCACTACGGCAAGACCTATGACTGCGAGGATCACGAGCTCGTGGCCGTGGACTTCATCTCGTCCATGACGGACAACTACTTCATGGAGTACGCCCAGCACCTCTTCCCCGCGCGGGCAGCAGAGATCAAGCACCGTGGCTTCTTGGACGACTACGACTTGGGGCTGCGCGCCACCGAGGTCTACGATGACTAGCAACGGTCCTACGCCCGCGATTCACGCCTGATACGGTCGCCAGACGAAGGAGAGACCTATGCCACGTGCACACAAGCCATCTGATGCCGGTGCGGAGGACCGCGCCTTCGTTGAGCGTTTCGACGCCAACATCTCTGCGGGCGTTGCCGCGGCCAATGCTGCGCGCGCAGGGGCGGCAGCGGGCGCAGCTTGGGACGGCTCACAGCTGGAGGGGCACTTTGGCGGAGAGCTGAAGCGCTTCGGTCGCGAGGGCGAGGCCGACGTTCCCTTCCGGGTGGTGAGCCCCTACGAGCCGAGCGGCGATCAGCCCCAGGCCATCGCGAGCTTGGCGCGTGGCGTGGAGGAGGGCTTGCGTTACCAGACGCTTCTGGGCGTCACGGGCTCGGGCAAGACCTTCTCCATGGCCAAGACCATCGAGGCCGTCGGCAAGCCCACGCTCATCATGGAGCCCAACAAGACGCTGGCCGCCCAGGTGGCAAGCGAGATGCGCGAGCTGTTCCCGGACAACGCCGTGGTCTATTTCGTCTCGTACTACGATTACTACCAGCCCGAGGCCTACGTTCCGCAGTCCGATACCTACATCGAGAAGGATGCCTCCATCAACGAGGAGGTCGAAAAGCTCCGTCACCAGGCCACGTCCAGCCTGCTCTCGCGGCGCGACGTGATCGTGGTGGCCTCGGTGTCGTGCATCTACGGCATCGGCAGTCCGCAGGACTATGCGGGCTTGGCGCCCACTGTCTCCAAAGAGTTTCCCCTCGAGCGTGACGACCTCATCCGGAGCCTCATCGACATTCAGTACGACCGCAACGACCTGGACCTCGGCCGCGGCATGTTCCGCGTACGCGGAGACACCGTGGACGTCTTCCCGCCCTACGCCGAGCACCCCCTGCGCCTGTCGTGCTTTGGCGACGAGGTGGAGCTCATCGCCGAGATAGACCAGGTGACGGGCGAGA
>CACXFF010000246.1 GCA_902766805.1 uncultured Coriobacteriaceae bacterium
AGGAAGCAGTACGGAAGGAAGCGACCCGACCCATGAAGCAGTTCAAGACGGAGAGCAAGAAGCTCTTGGACCTCATGATCAACTCCATCTATACCAACCGCGAGATCTTTTTGCGCGAGCTGGTGTCCAACGCGTCCGACGCGCTCGACAAACTCGCCTTTGCTGCGTTGACCGACAACAGCCTGGCCGTGAATCAGGACGAACTGGCCGTAACCGTGAGCTTCGACAAGGACGCCCGTACGATCTGCATCTCGGACAACGGCATCGGCATGACGGCTGAGGAGCTCGAGGAGAATCTCGGCACCATCGCCCATTCGGGCAGCGAGGCCTTCAAGGCGGAGCACGCCGAAGAGCAGGGCAATGCGATGGACATCATCGGTCAGTTCGGCGTGGGCTTCTATTCGTCGTTCATGGTGGCCTCGCGCGTGCGCGTGGTGAGCCGCGCGGTGGGTTCCGATACCGCGTGGGCGTGGGAGTCCGATGGCGTGGAGGGCTACACCATCGAGCCCGCTGGGCCGGGGGAGCGCGACGGGGCCGACGACCATGGCACCGACGTGACCCTGTACCTGCGTCCTTCGACCGAGACCGAGGATACCGACCACTTCCTGTCCGAGTGGGCGCTGCGCGACTTGGTCAAGCGCTACTCCAATTACGTACGCTACCCCATCCAGATGATGGTGACCAAAAGCGAGCGCGTCGAAGCCCCCGAAGGCTCGGAGGACCTGGCGCCCGAGTTCGTCGAGCATCAGGAGCTGGAGACCGTCAACTCCATGACCCCCATCTGGAAGAAGCGTTCGTCGGAGGTGGAGCAGTCCGACTACGACGAGTTCTACAAGGGGACCTTCCACGACTTCGCCAATCCGGCGCGCACCATCTCGTTCCACGCCGAAGGCGCTCTGAGCTACGACGCGCTGCTCTTCATCCCGAGCGAGGCGCCGTTTGACCTGTACAGCAAGGACTATGAGAAGGGTTTGGCCCTGTACTCCTCCAACGTGCTCATCCAGGAGAAGTGCGCCGACCTGTTGCCCGACTACTACAATTTTGTCCGTGGCGTGGTGGACTCCCCGGACGTGACGCTCAACATCTCTCGTGAGACCCTGCAGCAGAACGCGCAGCTCAAGGCCATCGCCAAGCGCGTGGAGCGCAAGGTGCGCCAGGAGCTGGGCACCATGCAGGCGCAGGACCGCGAGGCCTACGAGAAGTTCTTCGAGAACTTTGGCCGTGGCATCAAGTTTGGCATCTACAACAGCTACGGCATGAATGCCGGAGAGCTGGCCGACCTGCTGCTGTTCTGGAGCGCCCGTGAGCACAAGATGGTCACTCTGCGCGAGTACGTGCTGGGCATGGTCGAGGGCCAGGACAAGATCCTGTACGCGGCAGGCGAGACGCGAGAGCGCCTGGAGAAGCTCCCCGTGGTGACGAGCGCCTTGGGCCGTGGCTATGACGTGCTGTTGTGCACGCAGGACGTGGATGAGTTCATGCTGCAGGTCATGCGCAGCTACCACATGGACGCGGTAGCAGGGGACTCCGAGACCGCCGGCAGCGACGCGCGCGACGTGGAGCTGGCCAACGTTTCCACGGCCGACCTGGATCTGGCCACCGAAGAGGAGCGCGACGAGGCCAAGAAGGCCACCGAGGAGCACAGCGACCTCTTTGGTGCGCTGGCGCAGAGCCTGGGCGACAAGGTGAGCCAGGTGCGCGTCTCCACCAAGCTCACCGACGCCCCCGCCTGCATCTCCACCGAAGGCCCCATCTCGCTGGAGATGGAGCGCGTGATGATGCAGGGTCCGGACTCCGAGATGGCGCCGCACGCCCAGCGCGTGTTGGAGCTGAATGCCTCGCACCCCGTGTTCGCCAAGCTCGTCGCCGCGCAAGAGGCGGGAGACAGCGACAAGCTCGCGCTCTATGCAAGCCTGCTCTACGATCAGGCGCTGCTGGTGGAGGGCCTGCCGGTGGATGACCCGGTGGAGTTTGCCAAGAACGTCTGCGCGCTCATGTAGTGTCGTTGTGCGTGTCCTAGGGGAGCCGGTGTGGCTGCGTGCCGCACCGGCTCTTTTTCGTCGCGCGGCGCAGGGCTTGGGCCCACCCAATCGTCGTCCTACGGCATCCTCGGGGCACGTTCCGTGCGCGTAGGGGTTGGGCCGAGCGGCTGCGCACGTTCTCGCGGGGGTCGCAGTGCGTCCCGCGCGCGTGGGATTGTGCGTGAAGGCCTCGGCTCATGGCCTGATGAGCGCTGGTACTACCTGCGCGCGGGCTGAGCGATGCCATGGGCTAGGGGGCCCTTGGAGTGGTGGCCTTTCTGGGAAAGTGCCAAATTATCCGGCAAGCGGAGGCGCGAATGACGGACAATACGGAGCGTTGAAGAGCGCGGCTCAGCCGTACGACCAGAGGAGATGCCTGTGGCGGAGCACAAGAGCGATATCCAGATAGCCCAAGAGGCGACGATGCTTCCGATCAGCCAAGTGGCGGCCAAGGCGGGGCTTGTCGAAGAGCAGCTTGAACACTACGGCAGGTACAAGGCGAAGGTCGACATCCAGTCCATGAGGGACCTGCCTGACCGTGCCAAGCTCATATTGGTCACGGCTATCAACCCCACGCCTGCGGGCGAGGGCAAAACGACGACATCGGTGGGTTTGGCCGATGCCATGAACCTCACCGGGCGCAACACCATGCTCTGCCTGCGCGAGCCGTCCCTGGGCCCTGTCTTTGGCGTCAAGGGCGGCGCCGCGGGCGGCGGCTATGCCCAGGTGGTGCCTATGGAGGACATCAACCTGCATTTCACCGGCGACTTCCACGCCATCGGCGCGGCGAACAACCTGTGCGCCGCGATGTTGGACAACCACATCAAGCAGGGCAACGAGCTGGGCATCGATCCGCGTCGTGTGGTGTGGCACCGCTGCGTGGACATGAACGACCGTCAGCTGCGCAACGTAATCGACGGCATGGGCGGTATCGCCGACGGCGTGCCGCGCCAGGACAGCTTCGACATCACGGTGGCTTCGGAGGTCATGGCGGTCTTCTGCCTGGCGACCTCGCTGGCCGACCTCAAGCGGCGCTTGGGCCGCATGGTGATCGCCTACACCTATGACCTCAGGCCGGTCACGGTGAGCGACATCCATGCAGAGGGTGCCATGACCGCGCTGCTCAAGGATGCAATCGCGCCCAACCTGGTGCAGACGCTGGAGAACAACCCTGCCTTTGTGCATGGCGGGCCCTTTGCGAACATTGCCCACGGCTGCAACTCGGTGATGGCCACCGTCACCGCGATGAAGATGGCCGATTACGTGGTGACCGAGGCGGGCTTTGGCGCCGATCTGGGGGCAGAGAAGTTCCTGGACATCAAGTGCCGTGCTACGGGCCTGGCCCCGTCGGCCGTGGTGATTGTGGCCACGGTGCGCGCGCTCAAGTACAACGGTGGCGTGCCGCGCGCAGAGCTCGGATCCGAGAACCTCGCGGCGCTCGAGGCGGGCCTGCCCAACCTCCTGCAGCATGTGAGCAACATCCGTGATGTCTACGGCCTGCCCTGCGTGGTGGCGCTCAATGCGTTCCCGACCGACAGCGCGGCCGAGCTCAAGCTTGTGAAGGACAGGTGCCACGAACTGGGCGTGAACGTTGCGCTCTCTGAGGTGTGGGCCAAGGGCGGAGAGGGCGGACGCGCACTGGCCGACGAGGTCGTACGCCTCTGCGACGAGCCGAGCGCCTTCCGCTACAGCTACGAGCTCGAGGGAAGCATAGAGGACAAGCTCAATGCCATCGCGACCAAGATCTATCATGCCGATGGCGTTGACATCGTGGGTCCGGCGCGCAACCAGCTCAAGCAGCTGGAAGAGCAGGGTTTTGGTGGCCTGCCCATCTGCGTGGCCAAAACCCAGTATTCCTTCAGCGATGACCAGACCAAGCTTGGCGCGCCGCGCGACTTCCGCATCACGGTGCGCAACCTGCGCGTCTCTGCCGGCGCGGGGTTCATCGTGGCGCTTACGGGTGACATCATGACGATGCCCGGGCTGCCCAAAGTGCCCGCTGCCGAGCGCATAGACGTGACTGACGACGGCAAGATCGTCGGCCTCTTCTAGATAGTTGAGTGGAAGCTGTCGCCCTGGGTCCGTCCCGGGGCGTATCTGTCTGCGCACGGTGCTGCCGTGCGCTGGAATGGGGGGTAGGGAAATGCTGGACAATGTGCCCTTGAAGGGCATCGAGGCCTTCAGTTCGGCGCTGGCTGCCAAGGAGCCAGTGCCGGGTGGCGGCGGGGCGGCGGCCTGCGCCGGAGCCCTGGCGGCAGCGCTGTGTTCCATGGTGGGCAACTACACCACGGGCAAGAAGGCCTATGCTCCCGTGGAGGCTGACATCCAGCGCATGCTGGCTGCGGCGACGGCCGCACGCATGCGCCTGATAGAGCTCGTGAAGGAAGACGCCGACGCGTTCCTGCCCCTGTCGCGCGCCTATGCCATCCCCCGCGATGATCCGTCCCGCGCTGAGAAGCTCGAGGAAGTCACCAAATGGGCCTGCGCCGCGCCACTGGAGATGATGCGTCAGACCTGCAAGGTGGTCGAACTGCTGGAGGAGATGGGCGAGAAGGGCTCGCGCATGCTGCTCTCTGACGTGGGCGTGGGCGCCCTGCTTGCACGTGCCGCACTCGAGGCGGCGAGCCTCAACGTGTTCGTGAACACGTGCACGCTCAGCGACCGCGACTTCGCGCGGATCACCGAGGAAGAGGTCGATGAGATGCTGGAGACGTACTGTCCGCGCGCCGAAGCCGTCACTGCTTCGGTCATGGAGCGCGTGCGCGGCTAGAGAGGGGATTCCATGGCCAAGGAACTGCTGGGCTTGCCCGTGGCAAACGCCCTGACGGAGCAGGTCGCAGAACGTGTGCGTGCGCTCAAGGAGCACGGCGTGGAACCAACGCTCGCCATCCTGCGGGTGGGGGAGCGTGCCGATGACCTGTCCTACGAGCGCGGTGCGCTCAAGCGCTGCGAGAAGGCGGGCGTGGCGGTGCGGCGTTACGTCCTGGACGAAGGCTGCACGCAGGAAGAGCTCATGGCCAGCATCGCGCAGATAAATGCCGACACGTCCATCCACGGCTGCCTGATGTTCCGGCCGCTGCCGGCGACCCTGGACGAGGCTGCGGCGTGCGCGGCGCTCGACCCGTCCAAAGACGTGGACGGTATCACCCAGGGTTCTCTCTATGGCGTCTTTGCCCAGCAGCCGGTGGGTTTCGCGCCCTGCACAGCCGAGGCATGCTGCGAGCTGCTCGACCACTACGGGTACGACCTCACCGGTGCGCGGGTGTGCGTGGTGGGCCGCAGCCTCGTGATCGGCAAGCCGGTGAGCATGCTGCTGCAGGCACGCAACGCTACCGTCACCATGTGCCACACGCGCACGCGCGACCTCGCCGCCACCTGTCGCGAGGCGGAGATCCTCGTGGTGGCGGCGGGCCACATCGGGACGGTAGGCGCCGACGCCGTGGCGCCTGGCCAAGTGGTGGTGGATGTGGGCATCAACTGGGACGAAGCCGCAGGCAAGCTGGTGGGCGACGTGGACTACGCTGCCTGCGTGCCTGTGGTGGACGCCATCACGCCCGTTCCGCGCGGAGTGGGATCGGTGACCACGGCGGTCCTGGTCAAGCATGTGGTGGAGGCCGCCGCGCGCGCTTGTGCGTAAG
>CACXFF010000247.1 GCA_902766805.1 uncultured Coriobacteriaceae bacterium
AAAGTGCGTTTGCGTACCCGGATGGCGCTCGGTCGGTTGGCCCTCGTCGGAGGGGTGCGGCTTCCCTGGCTGCAAAACCTTTGGCGGTTACTATCGTGCTTCAGCATGTCTCATATCAGTTCAGTATGAGATACTTTGTCGATATATGCAGGATCAAGCTCCGCCTGTCTTCCTGCATACGGTGCTGCAAGGGGGGTCCTTATGGATGCACGGCAATCTTCTGACCTGCTCGGTCGTCTGGGCGCTCTGGGTCTGGACACGGAGGCCGGCCTGCGCTATACGGCCGGCGACGCGGACTTGTATCACATGGTGCTCGCGTCGTTCGTGCGCGACAGCACTGCTCGCAACGAGAGGCTTGCGCAGGCGCTCGCCGCACAGGATTGGGACACCTACCGCATCCAGGCCCATGCGCTGAAGGGCGCCGCGCGCACCATCGGGGCCAATGCCCTCGCCGACGTGGCGTTTGGCCAAGAATGCGCCTCCCGCGAGCAGCGCGCAGACGCCGTCGTCGCGGGCCACCTCCCGATGATCGATGCCTACGCCACCCTCGTGCGCGCCCTCGCCGGCGTGCTAGGCATAGAGGCGCCCGTCCTGCAAGCGGAAGAGGAGCTCCCTAGCTCCGGCGAGCTGGACGCCGCAACCTACGCCGCGGTCCTGCGCAAAGCGTGCGCCCACATGGACGCCTTCGAGGTGGAAGAGGCCCGCGACACCCTACGCTCTGCCGAGAAGTGCACGTACGAGGGCCGCACCTTGGCCGAACTCTGTGCGACAATACAAGGCGACCTCGAGACGTTCGAAGTGGACGCTGCGCTGGCCAAGACGCGGCGCCTGATGGATGAGTTGGGCGCGTGAGCATGGGAGGTGCACATGAGCAAGTGGGTGCTTGTCGTCGATGACGACACCAGCGTTTTGCGCCTGGTGAGCCACATCCTCACCCAGCACGACCTGCGCGCGAGCTGCGTGCGCTCTGGCGAGGCCGCGCTCGCGTTTGTGGAGCAGAGCGAACAGCTGCCTGACCTCGTGCTGCTGGACATCCTCATGCCGGGCATGGACGGATTCGAGACGCTCGCGCGCCTACAGAAGGACCCGCGTGGCTCGGAGCTTCCAGTCATCTTCCTCACGGCGGACGAGGATTCCGGTTCCGAGACCAAAGCGCTCGAGGCCGGCGCGATGGACTTCATCAAGAAGCCCATCATCCCCGAAGTCCTTATCACGCGCGTACGCCACACCATCGATCTCACACACCTGCAGCGAGAGCTGACAAGCCAGGTCATCGAGCAGACTGCCGCGGCAGTCGAGCACCGTGAGCGCTTCGACCGGCTCAGCCTGCAACTCGTGCACACTTTGGCAGGGGCGATCGACGCCAAGGACGCCTACACCAACGGCCACTCCGAGCGCGTGGCGACCTACGCGCGCGAGATCGCACGGCGTGCGGGCAAGTCGGAGTCCGTGCAGGAGAACATCTACCTCATCGGCCTGCTCCACGACGTGGGCAAGATCGGCATCCCGGACACGATCCTCAACAAGCCGGGCAAGCTCACCGACGAAGAGTACGCCGTCATCAAGACGCATCCCCTGCAGGGCGACAAGATCCTGCGCAACATCTCCGAGTTCCCCGAGCTGGCCATCGGCGCGCGTTGGCATCACGAGCGCTACGACGGCTACGGGTATCCCGACGGCATCGCGGGCGAGCAGATTCCCGAGGAGGCGCGCATCATCGCCGTCGCCGACGCCTACGACGCCATGACCTCGAGCCGCAGCTACCGCGACCCGCTGTCGCAGGAGCGCGTGCGCAGCGAGATCGTCAACGGCCGCTGGAGTCAGTTCGACCCCGTGTTCGCCGACGTCATGCTGCAGATGATTGACGAGGACGTGGGCTACCAGATGCGTGAGGCACGCCCCTAGCGCCGCCTGTGATGGTTTTTGTAGCGTTTTGGCTTACGAGAGGCCGACTCTTGCTCCCGTCGTATAGAGTGTTGCAGGCATGTCACAGGGAGAGCCAAGGGGAACGCCGTGAGCGTCGATACGCAGGACAAGCATCGCATCATAGACGCCGTGCAGGCGCCTACGGACTTGCATGCGCTGGACGATGACGAGTTGCGCATCGTGGCGCAGGAGCTGCGTGCGCAAATCGTGGAGAGTACTTCCCGCACGGGCGGGCACGTGGCGAGCAGCCTGGGCGCGGTGGACATCATCGTCGCCCTGCATGCCGAGCTCGACTGCCCCCACGACAAGATCGTCTACGACGTCGGCCACCAAGCCTACGCCCACAAGCTGCTCACGGGACGTTTGGCGGACTTCGACACGCTGCGCCAGGAGGGCGGCGTCTCGGGCTTCCCGAATCCTGACGAGAGCCCCTACGACGTTCATTACTCCGGCCACGCGTCGGACGCGCTGTCGGTGGCGCTCGGCTTGGCCAAGGCGCGCGACCTGGCGGGTGGCGACGAGCGCATCGTGGCGCTCATCGGAGACGCCTCCATCTCAGGTGGCATGGCCTTTGAGGCGCTCAACCAGATCGGGCAGATCCGAGCCAACATGGTGATCGTGCTCAACGACAACAAGATGTCCATCTCACCCGTAGTAGGTGGCTTGGCCCGGCATTTCGGCGAAATCCGCTCGACGAACGAGTACCGCGAGGGGCGCGACTTCATCAAGGCCCAGATGGCCAACGGCGGTAACCTCTCGCGCGCGGCGCTCGCCTTTGGCCATAGCGCCAAAAGCTCTGCCAAGCACTTCTTCCTGCCTGACACGACCCTCGTCTACGAGCAGCTGGGCATCACCTGCATGGCGCCTGTGGACGGCCATGACATCGCTGCGCTGCGCCGTGTGCTGCGCACGGCGCTGTCCGTGGACGGGCCTGCGCTGGTGCACGTGGTCACGCGCAAGGGCAAGGGCTATGAGCCGGCCGAGCGCCAGCCCGAGCTCTTCCACGGGGTGGGACCCTTCAACGTGCGTACGGGCGAGGTGGCCCCGCGCTCTGCCGGGTATTCGGGGGTCATGGGCAAACAGCTCGTGTGCGAGGCGCGCGCGGATGAGCGCATCGTGGCCATCACGGCCGCCATGAAGGAGGGCACGGGCCTGACGGCATTTGCCGACGAGTTCCCGGAGCGCTTCTTCGACGTGGGCATCTGCGAGGAGCACGCTCTCGGGCTCGCGGGTGGCCTGGCCAAAGGCGGTGCCAAGCCGGTTGTGGCCATCTACTCCACCTTCCTGCAGCGCGCGATAGACCAGCTGATCGTGAACGTCGCCTTGCCGCGTCTGGACGTGGTGCTCTGCATCGACCGCGCCGGCATCGTGGGCGGCGACGGTGTCACGCACCAGGGCGCGTATGACCTCGTGTACACGCGCATGGTGCCGGGGCTGCGCGTGTTGGCGCCGTCGGACGCGACCGAGCTCGTGGACGCGCTGCACACGGCGCTGGCGTTGGATGGTCCGGTGGCGATCCGGTATCCGCGTGGCGGCAGCGACGTGGAGCCCGCGTATGAGCCGCAGCTGTGGGAGCCGGGCAAGGCGCGTTGCCTGCGCGAGGGTGATGACGTCGCCTTGCTGGCTTGGGGCTCTCTGGTCGGACAGGCGCTGGTGGCTGCCGAGCTGCTGGCTGCGCAGGGCGTGGAGGCGCGCGTGATGGACATGCGTTGGGCCAAGCCGCTCGACGAGGGGGCGCTGTGCGCTGCCGCGGACACCCGTCTCATGGTGACGCTGGAAGAAGGCGTGCTCTGCGGTGGCGTGGGCGAGGAGGCGCTCGCGGTGCTTGCGCGCCACGGCCTGTGCGTGCCTGCGCTCAACCTCGGCCTGCCCGACGAGCCCGTGCCCCATGGCGATCCCGCTCACATCCTGCATGAGCTGGGGCTCGATGCCGAGGGCATCGCGGCTGCGGTGCTCGCCCGCCTGTAGCGCCCC
>CACXFF010000248.1 GCA_902766805.1 uncultured Coriobacteriaceae bacterium
CAACGGCGAGGGCGAGATGGCCAAGCGCTACGGCCAGATCTACGTCGACGCCGACAACTACGGCCAGGGCACGATGAAGCGCTCGCTCAAGGACAGCTACCACTGGTACAAGAAGGTCATCGAGTCCAACGGCGAGGACCTGGACTAACGCATGCGTGCTGGCTAGACGGCGCACGCGAATCCGCCTGAGCCAAGGGCAAGCCAAAAGAAGAGCCTCCCGGGCAAAACGTCCGGGAGGCCCTTTTTCGTTCCTGCGAAGAACCAAGCCTGCGCAGCGGCTGCTCCCTGTCGGGGATGGCTCCCGCGCAAAGAATGGGCCGGGGCTTTGTCACATCGTTGAGCGGTGTCCCCGGCACTGTCACACAGCATGGTATATCAACATGTCCGCGCTGAAGCCTATCGCTGCCCTGCTTGGCGAGCCTGCTCCCCCGCGCTGCCCCGCAAGGCCCAAACTGAAAGCGGCGGGGCCGTTGCCGGTCCCGCCGCTCGTGCGCCTTCTCTTGGGCGCCAGCCCCTGGGGGCGTCCGCTTTTATGCGACCCAAGCCCCCGTCTCGTTGACGCGGTAGCCGTCGGGCGTGACGGTGTTCAACGCGCAGGCGCCCTGCGGCGACCCGACCGTCTCGTACAGGTAGTACCACGCGTCGCCGACCTTCTGCCAGCCGGTGAGCATGCGGCCATCCTGGCCGAGCAGGTACCAGCTGCCCTCAGACCAGCGCCAGCCCGTCGCCATCAGGCCGTCGCCGTCCAGCAGGTACCAGCTGCCGTCGTGCACCCAACCGGTGACGGCCTCTCCGAAGTGCCCGTCGTGCAGCGGGTTGAGGTAGCGCCAGCCGTGAGCCGCCGCGTCCTGCTGCCAGCCGCTCAGCATCTTGCCCAAGCTCCCGTCGGATGCCGGGTTGAAGAGGTAGCGCTTGCCGTCGACGACGGTCCAGCCCACGTCCATGACGCCGTTGGCACCGAAGTGGTACCAGCCCTCGCTGGCCTGGTCCCACAGCCAGCCAGTCTTGCGCGCCCCGTCCACGTAGTAGTACCAGGCGCCGCCCTCGGAGTACCAGCCGTTCTTCGCGTCATCCCACTGCGCGTAGAGCTCTACCGTGTGACGCTCGACGAACGCCTCATAGGCCTCATCGTCGTCCAGGTCGGTGCTGGCCAGGTCTGCCAAGTACGCCTCGCGCGTGTCCAGGCCCAGCTCTGTCGGCTCCACCAGCTGGTCGACACGATAGCTCGTCCCGCTGCCGTCCGGCTTGGTGTTCCAGCCCACCAGGCTCTTGCCGGCAAGCTTCGGATACTCATCGGAGCCCTCGTAGCCGTCCAGGACGATCTGTCCCTCGGACGGGACCTGGAACTCCAGCGACTCCGACGTGTCGGAGGCGTCGCGATTGGCGTGGTAGTTGAGCCCGTATGCCACGACGTCGGTCCACACGCCGTACAGGTTCACCGTGTCCCCGTCCGGCAGGTTGGCGAAGGAGACGTTGCCGGTGGTGTCGAAGTCGAGGTCGAGGTCTTCGTCGGGGCAGGTCCAGCCTTCCAGGAAGAAGCCCTCGTCATGAGCGGGCAGGGCGTTGCGGTACGCAGCGACGCCGAACTCCGCCGGGTCGAATCCCTCGGGCATCTCTTCGTCGGTGATGTACACGTAGCCACCCTCGTACACATCGAACTCGGCGACCTTCGTATCCTGCTCATACACGTTGCTGCCCGTGAGGTTGGACCACAGGACCACGTGCTTGCGAGCGAGATGCTTCACGTTGGCCACCAGGTACATATCGCGGGGGAACTCGGAGGTGATGACGGTGTTGCCATCCAGGCCCTCCTTGATCAGACTGCCATCCCCTCCGCGCAGATCCCAGCTCTCGACCAGCGTGCCCTCTCCCTGGTACAGCTCGGGCAGGGCAAGCGATCCGAGGATGTCGCCGTCACGGCGCACGCCTGCATACGCCAAGCCTCCCTCGGAACGGATGTAGACGGCGTGCTCGCCCTCCGCCAGCTCGGGCTCCACTACGGCCACGTCGCCCTCGGCCTGGGCGCTCACTTTGGACGCGGCCGTGGCGGGCTTAGCCTGCTTCTGCCAGCCGAGATACAGTGCCGGCCAGTGCGCCGTACCGATCTCGCCGCCGTTGAGCGCGAGCGTGAGCGTGTGGAAGAGGCAGAACTTGGCGATGCTCTGTTCCGCGTCGAAGAAGCCGCGGACCATCTTGGCGAGGGCGCTGCCCACCTCCTGGCATTCGCCGGCCGTGTGGCTCACGCCCAGCTGGTTGAGCACGTCGTTGAAGAAGCCGGCCACGAAATCCGCGGCCACGTTGTCACCCTTGCCGTAGACGGCCAGCACGCCCGCGGCGACGTAATACACGTAGTTGTAGCCAGGCACCTTCGTGAGCTGCAGAGCTGCCCACGCAACCGGGTTGCTGCTGTAGGAGAGCGTGATCTTCTCGCGCTCGAGCATGCTGTCCAGGGACTTCTTGGCCGCCTCGCCCAAAAGGCCGCTCAGCTTGGCCATCTGGTCGTCCGGCAAGCCCATGAGCCAGCGGCAGATCAGCTCGAAGGCCCTCTGGTAGCCGCCGTTCACGTAGTCGGAGCGGTTGTTCACGCCAAAGGAGCCTGCGAAGAAGCGCATGAACTCCTCGAAGTACTTGCCCTGGTTGCCGGCAAGCTCTTTGTTCTTGCTGATGTACTTGTTGCCCTCACCCTTGCTGTCGATGGCGAGGTCGAGCCACGGGTCGTTCTCCTCGTCAAAGACCTTCTTGAAGAAGTTGACGAACTTCTTGGCGCCCTTCTTCACCGCGTTGCCCACCGTGCCCGCCTTGGAGAAGTAGCGCTGGCGGAAGATGGCCGGCGCGTAGTTCGAACCGGGCTGGATGGTGTTCAGGCGCCGCGCCATCTGCGTGCGCTCGTTCACGCGATAGCCCAGTGCCGTATCGCGGCTGTTGAGCTTGCCCTGCTCGTAGTAGCCAGTCACGTCGTGGTCATAGCCGGTGGAGTAGCGCGAGAAGCCGAACCAGCTCATCGCCACCTGAGGAACGTAGTCGTCCGGGTTGATGAGGTTGTGGATCGGCGGCTCGAACGACGAGCGGCTGGCCCCGACCGTCTTGTCCTCCACGGCGCCCTGCGGCGCTGCCACGGGATAGGCATAGAGGTCAGCATTGGAGAACTGCACGCTCCTGTCAACGTAGTTGACGTCGAACGCCACGCGCTCGGTGTAGGCCAGCTGCTCCTTGCTGTAGTTCGCGGCCAAGACCGTGTGGTCGGAGCGGTAGGCGTCGTTGTAGCCCGCCATGTTGAACGAGGTGCGAGGCCTGGTCTGATACTTCCCGGGAGTCGTGATGCGGTCGAGGATCCAGCAGTGGAGCCAGCGCGCGACGAGGTTGCTCGTGGCGCCCGCGCGGCTGAAGCCGCTGATCCAGATCTTGACCTTCTGGTCCTTTTCCACGTGGTCCTTGATGTAGGGCATCACGAAGCCCAGCACGCCGTCGCGGGCCTCCTGGAAGCCCTGGTGATTGCCCGACGTGCCGATACGCAGGTTGCCCGCCCATTCGCCCATGTAGCTGATGCCGCGCACGCCAATGACGAAGAGGCGGTAGTCGCCCTTGTCGACCTTGATGTCCTTGTAGCCCACGGCCACGCCGATGTTGGCGAGCTCGGTGGGGATGGCCTTGTAGCCGTCGTTGACCTGCACGTCCTTGCAGCCGGTCTGCTGCATGAACGAGATGATGTTCTTGGACTTGCTCGCCCAGTTGGTGCCGCCTTCGTTGGAGTTGCCCGCGGCACCCGCCAGGCAGATGCTCGCGTAGGCGAGGTCGTCGTTGTACACCTGGGAGCGCTCGTTGAAGAGGCTGTCGGTGTAGCTCAGGCCGACGTAGGCGTCCTTCTTGCTGTTCGCCATCGACGGGATGCCCACGGTCACCTGGACGGTGGGGTTGGAGACGGCCTGGGTCTCAAGCTCCTCGGACTGCGTGTCGAGGGTGCCGCCCTCGGCTTGCGCCGGCTGCTCGAGCTGCGCGGGGTCATCCTGCGGCTGGGCGCCATACGCACCCAGGTAGCCTTCGATGCCCATAGCACCCGCGAGGGGGTCGGCAGACGCATCGTTGGCGGCAGACGCATCCGTGGGCGCTGCATCGCCGGCCGTCAGCTCGACGCTCTGAGCAGACAGCTCGGACGCCAGCTCTTGCTGGGAACGCTCCTCGGCTAGGGCAACGCTTACGCCCCCCATCTGCCCAAACGCAAGCAGCGCTGAGAGCGACAGGCTCAGCAGGCGCTTGCTCCATGACGTTTTCTGATTCACATCATCCCCTTCCCCCGTGGGTGTACAGATGTGTTCATTCTAGGGGAATCGAGACGGAGGGCAGATTAATCTCCGTGTGGTTTTCGGCAAGCGCAAGTCCTGCGTGTCAGCGTGCGGCGCATGCAAGCTCTTGGCGCCCACACAAAAGCCCCGAGGCCACAGGAAGGGCCTCGGGGCGCGCGTGCGCCTGGCTTGGCTCGGCTCGCGGCTAGCGCGGCTCGGGAAGCTGGATCTTGGGCAGGTAGCGCACCTTGCGCTCCGACACCCTGTACGGGATTCCCTCCTCGCCGAGCACCTCGAGGAAGCGGTCGAGGGGCTTCCGGTCCTTGTTGATGAGCTGGTAGGTGATGTAGAACGTGTCCTCGGTCGCGTTCACCTCGAGCATCAGGTCGCCGTCGGTGATGGTGTAGATGCCACGAATGTGATCCGCCAGGCCGCCGTAGTCGACCCGCCCCACGTAGCTGATCGAGTACACGTCGCGCGGGTCGCTGCGGAAGGTGCTGTTCGCCAGCGCGTACTTCTTCTTCTCCTTGAGCGTGGGCAGCTCGTCGATGCTCTTGCGCACCTCCATCAGCTTGAGGAAGCGCTCGCAGCCCAGCTCCGGCTGGTTCTGCTTGATCATGGCGCCGCGGGCGCGCAGGTTGAGCTGCTGGATGCTCTCGTCGCGCATGCTCCACTCGTATTTGGTGTGGATGAGCCTCACGAAATCGCGGTACGAACCCTCGGCACCGATGTCCTTGCGGTAGTCGGCCGCGGTCCTGCCCGAGACGAACGTCCCCTTCTTCTCCTTCAGCCAGCGGGTCATCGCCTTGAACATCATCGCCGTGAGGACGGTGTTGGGGCTGCCGTCGATGCTCACGGCGTAATCCATGAACTCCTTGGCAGGGATCTCGATTTCGTAGTAGTAGTTGTCCTTGGCGAACGGGTTGAACAGGAACTTGAGCATCCTGCCGATGGCGAAGTTGCAGTCGCCGCCTTCGTAGCGCATGAGCGGCTCGTCTTTGGAGACTGAGTCCACGTCCGGGAAGAATAGTTCGCGGTCGTCGACGGGCGTGCCCGGAAGCTTGAGGTCCTTCGGGGCCTCGATGGCGCCGTACTTGCGAGTCATGTACAGGTACAGGGTCGCCTTGATCCAGAAGAGCAGGCCGTAGGACCCGGAGAAGGAGTGCGAACCATTGAACCAGATGCTGTTGCCGCGATACGAGATGAAGAAGAGGTGCCCGTTCACCTCGTCGCTGCCGAGCACACGTCGCCTGTCCTCTTCGGGAAGCACGGCAAGCGGACGCTCGTTGGGCTCCAGTGTGTAGTTCTGCCCCGCGTCGAGGCCCACCTGCACCCGGTAGTACGGGAAGCGCACGATCGCCTCCTGCGCGGCCTCGTTGAGCAGCGCCGCGTCGACGGACTCGTCAAGCTGGTATTGGAGCTTGAGGGTGAAGCTGATCTTGTCCAGGTATTCGTACAGCAGGTAGATGTCAGGGTTGTGGCTCGCCATCTGCCCTTCCTTTCGACGTTGGGGCGGCGTGCGCCCCCATTCCCAGAACGCAGCGCCGGCAAGCCCGCCGTACGCTGCGCCCGCGCTATCCGAATGTGCACGCCACGGCTCTTGCCGGCAGTTGCGTCACTTACTATACGCGACGTGGGCAGCAAGTCCACCGTTTCCGCGCAGCGCCGCGCTTCTCCGTGAATTCCCCCGATTCCGAGCGGTCATCCAGCCTGCCCGAACGGTGCTGAAACCACTGTCCCCGCATTGAATAATAGAGTCATGCCGTAGGCCCCAAGGCGGCACGAAGCCGCCGAACGAGACGGGAGGGATCCCATGACCAGCATGAACACCCGCAGGGCAGCGTCCGCCAAGCTCCAGAGGCGCGTCGTGGCCGCGACCACGACCATCGCGCTCGTAGGCGCTGCGGCTCCCGCCAGCGTCCTCGGTCCGATCACAGCCCAGGTCGCCCTGGCCGACGTGGCCGTGGCCGAGGCCGTCGCACTTGACGGCAGCGTCGGACAGAGCATTGCCGCGGGCGGCCTGTACCAGTGCGTGCGCGTGACGATGAACAGCAACGCGCAGGCATCGCTGCTCTCCGGCGACACCGAGCGCGTGCACATCGTGGCCAACGGCGACGTGAGCCACGAGCCCACCGAGGTCCAGGCCAAGCCCAAGGCCGGCTATAAGCTCGGAGAGGCCGCCATCCGCGGCAGCGTCGAGCCCTTTGGCTTCTCCGGCGACTCCATGGACATCGAGCGCGTGGCGAGCTTCGTCGGCGCGCCCGAGAGCTACAGCGTGATCTACTCTGGCGAGGCCGCCCTCACCCGTGCCGACGCCCAGGGCTACGCGACCAAGGCCAACACCTCCTTTGGGAACATGAACAAGGAGCTCCACTACGCCGGCGCGACCTTCGTCAGCGCTTCGGGCTTCGACATCGACGAGCAGGCCAAGACCATCACCCCCTGCCCCAAGATGGGCTACCGCGCCAACCCTGACGACGCAATCGCGTACGAGACCTCGCGCAGCGTGACCATCGAGTTCGCGCCCGCACTCACCGACTGGGAGGGCAACGTCCACCAGCAGGGCGCCGTCATCGAGGGCATGGACTCGCTCTTCTACGGCGACCTGAACAAGGTCGTGCCTCCGATGGTGCGCGTGACCGTCGGCAGCGACGGCAAGACCGTCACGGCCGAGGTCACCAGCGACAAGGTCACCTTCGCCAACCCCGCAGACGCCGTCGTCGACTTCTCAGACGTCACCGCCAGCACGAAGCTGTGGCGCCTCGTGAGCACCACGCCCGGTGGCGGCAGCATCCTCCCGGAGGGCTGGGTGGACCTGTCGGGTGGCCAGCAGCCCGGAGAGTGGGTCTACTACGAGCAGGGCGAGATCGTCACGAACCGCTGGGTCATGGACGGCGGCAGCTGGTATTACCTGGACGGACAGGGCCATATGGCCAGCAGCTGGAAGCTCGTGGACGGCAGCTGGTACCTGTTCGGCGCCAGCGGCAGGATGAAGACGGGCTGGCAGCTGCGGGGCGACGACTGGTACCTGTTCGGCACGGACGGCGCCATGAGGACGGGCTGGCAGCTCGTCGACGGCGAGTGGTACTACCTGAGCAGCGGCGGCGTGATGGCCACGGGCTGGGTGCATGACGGGAGCGCCTGGTACTACCTGTCCGAGGTCGCGGGAGGCCCCTTGGGCGCGATGCTGCACGACTGCGTGACGCCGGACGGATACACGCTGCGCGCCGACGGCAGCTGGGACCCGAGCGTGCCACGGATCGACCCGCTGCCCCACTTCGACGGTGCCTGGGAGGTTTTCGCCGACAACGGCTCCAGCCTCACGCGCAACGAGGAGGCCGCGTTCAACGAGGCGACGGCCGGCCTGATGGGCATACGCTACCAGCCCGTCGCGGTCCTTGCCCGACAGGTGGTGAGCGGCACCAACTACGCCGTCCTCGCCCTGGGCACGAACAGTGACGAGGCCGCGAAGCAGGCCTGGTACCTCCTGTCGATCTACGAGCCGCTCGAGGGCAGCTGCTTCACGACCGACGTCAAGCTCCTGGACGACCTGCTGCTGCCAGTTGACCAGGTCGAGGACAGGGAGGTCGTGGGCGGCTGGACCGTGAACGCCGCGCCCACGAGCCTGGCCATCCCGCAGGACTACCAGGACATCTGGAACGAGGCGGAGTTCCTGAGCGCGCACGACCTCGTGCCGGTCGCCCTGCTGGACACCCAGCTGGTGAACGGCTTGAACCTCCGCTACCTGTGCCTGACGGCAGGCGGCAGCTCCCAGGACGGCTACGTGGTCGAGCTGCACCGCGCCACCGACGGCACGGTGGGCTTCGTCTACAGCAGGGAGTTCGGCTTCCTCGACAGCCTGGGCTCGGCTGACGTGGTGGAGACGGGCAGCCTGAACGAGAGCGAGCCGCTGTACGTGACCGGCGCTGGCGTGGAGATCAAGAAGGCCTACGTCTCCCTGCTGGGAACCACCCCCAACTTCTGCACCATCCTGGCCAACCCCACGCCCGACAAGCAGGTCTTCGACTACGGGAAATTCGAAGTCCTGGACGCTGACATGCAGCCGATTGCCTTCGCCGGTACCAAGCACGAGGCCCCCGGCGCCGACAACACCCGCGAGCTCACGGCCAACTGGGGCTACTTCTGGTGCGCCAGCACGGCCAGGCCGGGCACGATGGCGGAAGGCGACGAGTACTACGTGTACTATGACGGCGACTTCATCTTCAGCGGCGAGGTGACGCTCTGGTAAGGGGCCGGCACTGCGCAAGGCCTACAGGCAGCTGGCCCGGGGACGCTCGACCCCGGGCCAGCCCTTTATAGCTCTTCGGCGCGGAAGGCCGTGTAGCCCTCGTACGCGTAGCTCGCGTCGATGCTGCGCGCAAGCAGAGAGACGCTGTCGAGCTCGGCAGAGAGCGCGGCGTGGACCAGCGCCTTGATCGCGGTGTCGCGCACGGGACTGTGCTCCATCGCAGCCAAGCGGTCGTCCAGCGCGCCCGAACGGTGCTGCGCCGAGTGATGCCTGTCCCCCACAATATGAAACAAGCTGTGGCATCTGTTCTGCCTAGACGGCAAGAGCAATCCGAGCCTGCCGCGCCGGGGCGGCAGCACAGTACAGAGAGGAAGGTGATCCGCACGAAACGCGTCTATGTGACATTCAGCAGCGATCTGGGCCTGGCCGGAATCAACGTCCAGTTCTCCGCCTCTGCGCGAGACGAGCAGGTAGAGGCCCTGATGAAACGCATCGAGGACCCGTTGGGCCAGAGCCTGGCCGTGCTCGACGAGGCGGGCTCGCTCGTGTCGTTGGACGAAGAGAGCATCGTGAGCCTGTGCGCGGACAACAAGCGCCTGCGCGTGACGGCCGACGACGGCACCTACTGGGCCCAGTCGACCCTGCAGGCGATGGAGAGGCAGCTCAATCCGAGCAAGTTCCTGCGCATCTCGCGCTTCGAGATCGTGAACCTCGACAAGGTGCGGCGCTTCGACTTCTCCGTCGTGGGAGAGCTGCGGATAGAGATGAAGAACGGCATGGAGACCTGGGGCTCGCGCAGGTACATCCCCGCCATACGCAAACGCCTGAAAGAAAGGATGTGAGGAACATGTTGGCCAACACCCTGAAGAACGCCGGCATTGGTTTTGTGCTCGGGATGCTGATAGGCAACTTCATCACGATCGTCACCTCCCTGGCCAACGGCAACCAGCAGATCTTCTTCACCGACGTGCTGCTGCAGCGCACGGGAAGCCCCGGTATGGCCCTGCTCGTGCTGACCGTGTGCTCCGGGCTCTACGGCGCGCTGTGCTGGGCGGGGATCAGCTTCTACAGGATCGAGACATGGAGCTTGCTCAAAGCAGCCCTGAGCCATTTCGCGCTCGTAAGCCTGGGCTTCTGGCCGTTCGCCGTCTACCTGGGCTGGTTCGAGCTCAACCTGGAGTCGGTGATCGTCGTGACGGGCATCGACGCCGTCATCTACGCAATCATCTTCCTCTGCATGAGCGCTCGCTACCAGCGAGAGGTCAAGCAGCTGAACGACATGCTCGGCGGAGCCGCATAAAGGACCCAAGGCCCGCGACCAGGCGCCATGCGCCCAAGTCTCACGAGGCGCGTGGCGCAGTGGCGCGTGGCGCAGTGGCGCGTGGCGCAGTGGCGCGTGGCGCGGTGGCGCGTGGCGCGGTGGCGCGTCGCATCACACCACCAGGAAAGGAAAGACCATGACAACCGACAAGTCGACATACCGCAACATGGTGCTCAACGGCCTCGCGCTGTGTGTGCTCGCGCTCAACCTCACGGGGCCCGTGCACGAGGGGGTGCACATGCTCACCCAGATGGCGGCCGGCCTCACGCCGCACTTCTTGAGCTTTGGCGTGATGGACGCCGTGGGCACGCCGACCGTGGACATGAGCTCGCCGTTCTGGAAGCTCATGTTCGCCGGCAGCGCGGCGATCTTCAACGTGTGCGTGGGACTCGTGCTCGCCGCCGTGCTGCGCTTCTGCAAGCTGGGACCGCTCAGCAGGCAGTTCTCGCTGCTGCTCTGCATCCTGCACCTGTGCATGGGCTTTGGCTACTTCCTGCGCGACGGCATCGCCTACTCCCCCAACAACGGCATGGGAGACTGGTCGAAGGTCCTCGACAACTTCGACGGCAGCCTCCCCCTGCGCATCGGCATGCTCGTCGTGGGCTCGGTAGGCTGGCTGCTCGCACTGTACCTCGTGTATCGCGAGGCGTACCACTTCATCGAGCACAACGACGACCAGAGGGAGCGCATGCAGGTGGCCTCAGCGCTCTATCTGTGGCCGTACCTGTTCAACGCGGTGGTGATGACCCTGATCAACCTGAACTCGCCCCTTGAGCCGCTGCAGTCGCTGCTCATCAGCGGCATCCTCAACCTCTTTGGCTACTTCCCGCTCTTCATCGGTGGGCTCTACGTGGGCAAGCTGCTCAAGCCCATGAAGCAGAGCATCTATTACTTCTCGCCCTGCGCCGAGCCCAAGGCGCTGCTGTGGGTGGCAGCGGTGGCCGCGCTCATCTTCGACGCCCTGGTCCTCTGCCCCGGCATCTATTTCTCGTAGGCCGCTGCAATGGC
>CACXFF010000249.1 GCA_902766805.1 uncultured Coriobacteriaceae bacterium
CAGGTAGAGGAAAGAGGCCACGTAGCTCACGATGTACAGGAAGTACAGGTCGCCGCGATGGTAGAAACCCTGCGCGTCCACCGAGACGATCCCGCCGAAGGGCAGCAGCACGAACTCGAGGACCGCGTGGACGAGCATCGCGCAGCCAACATAGTGTGCCGATTTGAAGCCGCCGCATGCGTGGGCGAGGAACACCGGGAGCAGTGGCGAGATGGCGAACTCGAGGACCTTCGCGCTCGCGTGGAGGTAGATATAGTTGGGGTTGCCGTTCAGGGCGTCGCCCAACAGCTCCGCGATCGCGCCGATGGCCACGCCGGCGAAGCAGAGGCGGAACCACAGTTTGTCGCTGTGCGTGAGGGCGGGGTTGCTGCCCACGTGCACGCACATGGCGAGCGAGGTGACGACGCAGCTGCCGATGATCACGAGGTAGAGAGGGTTCATGCGGACTCCCGTTGGGATTTGCGGTTGAGCTGCGTCTAGCGTATCAAAGTACGGGGGACGGGCGGGCGGCTGTCGCTGCGGGTACGCCCAACCGGGTACGGCCAACCGGGTACGCAAACGTCGCTTTGGCCGTTTGGGTGCCGCCAACCGGGTACGCAAACGCACTTCTTGCCGTTTGGGTGCCGCCATCTGGGTACGCAAACGTGACTTTGTGCGTTTGGGTGCAGCCAACCGGGTACTCAAACGTCGCTTTGGCCGTTTGGGTACCGACTGGACGCAGGGCAGGCAAGTTGTGTAGGTTGGGAAATACATGGCTCGCATGGTGGCATGGACGGGTTGGGCGTTTGGGCGAGCGGTGCGACGAAGGCAGGGAGAAGGGTATGGCGACGTTGGGTCCTGAGCTTGGGGCTAGCTTGCGCGCGCTCGCGCATGGCCTGGGCGCGGCGCGGACGTGGATCGTCACGGCCGACGGCCTAGAACGCGTGCTGGACGGTTTGGGCGATGGCAACCGCGCTGGCACGGACGGCGACTTGGGCGGTGCGGGCGTGGTGCGCAGGGAGCTGCTCGACGCCGCCAACGAACTGTGCGACGTGAAGGCTTGGGGCAAGGCGTGCCGCGAACCGGCCGAGGTCGCCAAACGCTCCGGCCTGCGGGGGTCCGACCCCGCGCGGCGCAACCGGCTGCTGGTCGTAGACGTGAGCGCGGTGAGCTGTTGCGGATGCGCGGCCGTACGTTGGGGGGCGCATCTGGCCGTGGACGACCTTTCGCTGGTGTGGGAGCCGGGAGCGGGACGGCCTGAGCTGCGGATCGTGGGCGTCTCGCGCGATGCCGAACGCACCCGGCCGGGGATAGGGACGGCGTTGGACGCGGCACAGGCGGCCTGCATCGACCAAGGTTGGCTGGATGCGGAGACGCGTGTTGCGCTCGCGCGTGGAGTGGAGACGCTGGGCGAACGGCTGCGCTGGCGCTTCGACGCGGCGGCAGCGGTGGCGGCGTTCCTGAGCTGCCACCCGCGCGTAGCGGCGGTGCGCTACCCCGGCTTGGCGGACGACGCGTGCCACGAGACGGGCGCGGAGATCCTGAACGGCGGCTTCGGCCCACAAGTGGTGTATTGGGCGGTAGGCGCGGACGGCGTGGCGGATGCATTGGGAACGTCGGACGCATTGGGGACGTTGGGTGTGGCGGATGCATCAGCCCCCACGCGCGTTCTCGTTGGCGATGGCGATGACCCGCGCACCATCTGCGAGGAACTCGAACGCCAACTCTCATAACAGCGCTGACAACCGGAACGAAAGATGGCTTGTGCTCTCTGCTAAGCCCACTCCCCTACCCCAGCAGCGACACGATGCCGTGGATCAGGTACTCCTCGGGCGTCAGCTCGTTCATGCGGTCGATGACCTGGCGCGCCAAGGGCACGTCGTCGGTGATCACGTTGTCCACGCCGTTGCTCGCCATGACCTCCATCGTGCCTTCGGAATTGACCACCCACGTGAGCACCGGCTTGTTGTGCGCGTGCAGGTAGGCGACGAGCGAAGGCGTGGCGCTGGTCTCCTCGATCGAAAAGGCGTCGGCCGCGTCCAGCGCGCACATGTCGCCGTAGGCCAAGGCGGTCACGTACGTGCAAGTCGCTTCGGGCGCATATTCCTTCATGCGCGCGACCGTATCGTAGTTCTGGCTCGTGACGATACACTGATCGCCAAAGTTGTGCGCGTTGATGATGTCGGCGACGGTCTTCTCGAAATCGGTCTCGTGGCCCGTGGGCTTGAGCTCGATGTTGAGCCTCATGTCGTGGGCGATGGCCCATTCGATCACGTCGCTGAGCAGCGGATACTTCTGCGGTTCGGCCTGGCCTTTCCAATAGTCCCCCGTCGCATCCAACTCCTGGATCTGTGCCCAGGTGAGCTCCCAAGCGCCCTTGTCCACGCCCGAAATGCGCTTGAAGTCGCTGTCGTGGCTGACGAAGATCACGCCGTCCTTGCTCATCTGCACGTCCAGCTCGCACACGTCGGCGCCCTGCTCGGAAGCCAGCTGGAACGCCGCCATGGTGTTTTCCGGCGCGCCAAAGGAACCTCCGCGGTGCGCAGTGACCACCACTTTGCGGCCGCCGAGCTGGTCGGTGGCCTGCATGGGTAGGATGACGTTCTGATGCAAGAAAAAGGCACCGCCCGCGACGCAGGCCAACGTGACAGAAGCCACCGCAAGCGCCATCACGACGGGCGAAAGGTGGGCAACGGGCGGCTCGGGGCGGCGTGGTTCGCAGCCCGGACGGCCTTGGAGCGTGGCGAGCATGGCGGCGTAGGAAAACGGCGCGGCAACGAGGAAGCTGACCAGCGCAGAACCCACCAGCACG
>CACXFF010000250.1 GCA_902766805.1 uncultured Coriobacteriaceae bacterium
GACGATGGCCGTAGGAATCGCCGCACTCGACGACCAAGCCTTCCTGCACGAGCGCGTGGCGGCGGTCGTGGCGGAGCGCAATCGCACGACGGAGCGGCTGCGCGAGCTGGGCTTCGAGGTGCTGCCCAGCGAGGCGAACTTCATCTTTGCGCGACATCCGCACATGGGTTCCGAGACATGGTGCGCGCGCTTGCGCGAGGCGGGCGTGCTCACCCGCTACTACGCCGCGCCGCGGACACGCGAATGGCTGCGCGTAAGCGTGGGCCAGCCGGATGAGATGCAGGCCTTCCTCGCGCACACTGAGCGCATCCTCGGGGAGCTGAGCTAGGCGCGGAAGGCATCGGTGTTCGTCAGTTTTTTCGCTCGTTGCTGAGCCAGAAGGAACCTTCCAACGTATTCAAATATGTTGGCCCGCATCGAAGGGCAACCTGTCATACTGTTCCGCTAGGGAATAGCCAAAGGAAGGGAAGTGTCACATGGACCCCAATGTCGCCAAGCGCAACGAGCTGCTGGCCGCACAGGTCATCAAGGGCCTCGCGTCGCGCAACATGACTGGTCATTACGCTGCGAGCAAGGACGAGGCGCTCGAGATCGCCCTGAGCCTCATCGATGACGGCAGCACCGTGACCATGGGCGGCTGCCAGAGCGCGATCGAGATCGGCCTGGTGGGTGCGCTCAAGGACTGCGAGAACTACACCTTCTTGGACCGCGGCACGTACGAGGATCCGCGCCAGGCGCTGCTTGACGCCTATGACGCCGATGTGTTCCTCGCGAGCGCCAACGCCATGACGGCCGACGGCGTGATCGTCAACATCGACGGCAACGCCAACCGCGTCTCCTGCATCGCTCAGGGCCCGCGCAAGGTCCTCTTCATCGTCGGCATGAACAAGGTCTGCGGTGACTTCGACGGCGCGCTCAAGCGTGCGCGTGAGGTCGCGGCTCCTGCGAACGCGCAGCGCTTTGGCCTGTCCACGCCTTGCTCCAAGACCGGCAGCTGCGCCAACTGCAAGTCTCCCGACACCATCTGCTGTCAGTTCCTGGTCACGCGCTACTCGCGCCACGCCGACCGCATCCACGTGCTGCTGGTGAACGACAACCTGGGCTTCTAGGCTCGGGGAGACTTTGGCGGTACCATGACGTGCTGCGGGGCACCGGCTCCGCAGCACGCTTGTGGATGGGGGGAGTGTACATGCTGGAATCTGACGCCGCCGTGCGAGAGGCTTGGGAAGGGCTCGCCACGCAGCTTCGTGGGCTCGCCGAGGGTGAGCCTGGTTGGCTGCCCGTGCTGGCGAACGCCTCGGCACTGCTCATGGACGGCCTGGAGGACCTCAATTGGGCGGGCTTTTACCTCGATGACGGACGCGGGCTGGTGCTCGGGCCGTTCCAGGGCAAGCTCGCCTGTGTGCGCATCGCCCTCGGCCGCGGCGTGTGCGGAACGGCGGCACAGGCCGACGAAGCACAGCTCGTGGAGGACGTGCACGCGTTCCCGGGCCACATCGCCTGCGACGCGGCGTCGCGCTCCGAGCTCGTCGTGCCCATCCATCGCGAGGGGCGCGTGGTCGGCGTGCTGGACATGGACAGCCCCTCGCTGGCGCGCTTTGGCGCGACTGACTTGGCGGGCGCACGTGCCTTCGTCGCGGCTCTTGAGGAAGTCTGCGACTGGGCGGGCCTGCCGACGGGAGCCTAGCTCATGGCGGGCACGGGATTCAACGAGGCCGTCTACGAGGTGGTGCGTCAGATTCCGCCAGGCTACGTGGCCAGCTACGGGCAGGTGGCGCGGATGGTGGGCCGCCCGCGCAATGCGCGTTTCGTGGGATTCGCGCTGCACGCCAACCCAGAGCCTGGCGTCATACCCTGCCACCGTGTGGTGTTCAAGGACGGCAGTGTCTGCGCGGGCTTCGCGTTTGGCGGCCCGGACGCGCAGCGCGCCCTGCTCGAGGCCGAGGGCGTGGGATTCGTCGACGCCACGCACGTGGACCTCGCGCACCACCAGTGGCCCGCCGCCGTCTAGTATGGCGGACTTGTGCCTGGGACAACTTCGCCACCTTCAAGGAGAGGTTGAGGGTGGCGGACTTGTGCCGGGTGCAAGTCCGCCATTGCGCGTCTGCGGCACAATCTGTGCTATAGTCACTTGGCCGCATGCAAGCGCATATGTTCGTCCATAGGTGTTCTTGATAACCACCTCAAAAAAACAAGGAGATTTCGTCATGAAAAAAGCCCTCACCCAATACTTCCGTCAGCTCGATTCGCTGCCGGCGCTCGTGCTCGCGCTGCTGATCCTGTCGGTGGTGGGCATGAACCTGCTCGCCAACAAGAGCATCAACACCGGCCTGGATTGGCTCGCCCTCGACGCGGGCATCCTGCTGTCGTGGCTCACCTTCCTCACGATGGACATCCTCACGCACTGCTATGGTCCCAAGGCCGCGACTCGTGCCTCCATGGCGGCGCTCGTGGTCAACCTGCTCATGGCGGGCGTGTTCTTCTGTGCGAGTCAGCTGCCGGGCGAGTGGGGCGAAAGCTTCGTGGAGGGCAGCGAGCAAGTCATCAATGGCGCGCTCAACAACACGTTCGGAGGCACCTGGTTCATCCTGCTGGGTAGCTCCATCGCATTCGCCGTGTCGTCCGTGCTCAACAACTGGCTGAACTACGGCATCGGCAAGCTGCTCGACACGCGCGAGGGCTTCGGCGCCTTTGCCCTGCGCAGCTACGTGAGCACCTTCCTTGCGCAGTTCACGGACAACATCGTCTTTGCGCTGCTGGTGAGCCGCACCTTCTTTGGGTGGACCCTGCTGCAGTGCGTGACCTGCGCGCTCACTGGTGCGCTGCTCGAGCTGTTCTTCGAGGTGTTCTTCTCGCCGGTGGGCTACCGCATCTCCCGCAAGCTGATGGAGAGCCGTGGCGAGTCGTTGCCCGAGCAGGGAGCCGCGTGCGAGTCTGACGCGCAGCCGACGCCTTCCGCCTCCTAAGGGGCTCCCATGCTGTGCGTCGTCAGCGGCACGAGCAGCGGCATCGGCCGAGCCATAGCCAAGCGCTATCTCGCGCGCGGCTTCGAGGTGCGCGGCTTCGACCTGCTTCCCCCGACCATCGTACACAAGCGCTACAAGCACGTGCGCTGCGACATCCGCGACGTCCCGAAGGACGCTCTGTGCGAGCCGGAGCTGCTTGTCTGTTGCGCCGGCACGCTGGAGGAGGCGGACGCGCTCGACGTGAATCTCACGGGCACCATAGCCTTTGCCGAGCTGTTCCTGGAAAGCCCCCGGCTGCGCTCCGTTCTCTTCATCGCGTCGGCTTCTGCCCGCAACGGCGCCGAGTTCCCGTACTACGTCGCCAGCAAGGCGGGTCTGGTCGGCTACATGAAGAACCTCGCCCTGCGCCTGGCGCCACGCGGCATCACCTGCAATAGCATCTCGCCAGGAGGCGTGATCACGCC